>CALLZL010000508.1 GCA_937859575.1 uncultured Chloroflexota bacterium | reverse complement strand
TGGCTCAGCCCGACGATGTGATCTGTGTGACCGGATCGCTGTTTGTGGCGGCGGGGGCCCGCGAAGCCTTAGGGCTGGCCGTGCCGGATTAACCGCCCTGCCATACGGCTATCAGCGCCGCGAGCGCCACAACCTCGCCGATCTCGCAGAGTGCCCCATAGGTATCGCCAGTGAGCCCGCCGAGATCATGCACCCACCAGCGGCCAATCAACTCGGCCGCCAGCCAGACACACCCCATGGCGATCAGCCCCTGCACGCCGCCCACCAGCACCAGTGCAATGGTCGAGAATGTAGCAAAGCCGAAATCACCACGGCGCAGTTGCTGCTGGAAGTTACGGCCGAGGCCCCCTTCGCGTGCCGCTGGAAAGCGGACAATACCATAGACATCGGCCCAACGGCCAAGCACAACCGCCGGCACAATGATCTGCCACCATTGGTCGCCGGCAGCGGCGATCAGCGCCACCTTCAGCAGCAGCACGGCGATCAGCGCCAGCGCACCCATGGCACCGATGCGGCTATCACGCATGATCTCAAGCTTGCGCTCACGCGAACGCCAGCTCAACACCCCGTCGAAGGTATCGCTCAAACCATCAAGATGCAGCCCGGCGGTGATTACACCCCAGGCGACAACAATCGCCACCGCACGCACCTCGGGGCTCCAGAGCATGCCGATCGCCGTACCGCCGCCGATCAAGAAGGTACCGATCACGGCACCGGCAAAGGGAAACCATGGAATGGCGCGGGCGATTGCATGCTCGGCCGGCGGCGGCAACCCCGGCAGCGGAATGATCGTCAGGAAGCGTAGCGCTTCGCCAAGCGGCCAGAACGGCCCCCACCAGTTGCGCTGATTCATAACGACCAATCTTCGGCATAGCAGATAAGACCGAGTTTGTGAGCCACTGCCCGCGAGGCTTCGTTATCCCACGCGGTGCTGTAGAGCGGCGTACACCCTTCGGCACGCATGGCCTGTGCCCAGGCGCTGACCGTCTGGACGGCATACCCCCGGCCGGGAGCCGGGCGCAGTTTATCGGCACCCGCCTCACAGGCAAATGGCGTGCGCCGTGAGCTGCCACAGATCGCAACCGCCTGGTCGCCATGAAAAATGGCCGCAATTGGCCAGTAAGTCGGCGGTGGCGCCCCGAACGTCGGGCGCAGCCGCTCGGCATCCGCGGCATCAAGCAGCACCACATCAGGGGCGGGTGGCAGAGCAGCCGGAAACGTGAAGCAAGGGCCGCGCCATTCATCGGCCGGTTCGGCCAATAGCGCACGCAACTGTGCGCGGCAGTGCGGTGGCGTTTCGAGATTCGCGCTTGGCGGCTCGGCGGCGCAGATCGCCCGTATCTCGGCACAGAGTGCATCCGGCAGATCGACATGGAACCAGCAACGCAACCCGTGCTGGCTGCGGCAGATATACAGATTGGGGGCCGGCGGATCACCCGGCTCATTCACACACACCATGCGCCCTGCGGCCGTGAGCCGAAACAGGATCGTAGCCCGCTGTTCGATCAAGATATGCTGTGGGGTATCGGAAAACATAGAATGGCAGCTCGCTTTCTTTTGCTTCATTATAATCAGATCTTGCTCTGCTAAAGCCATCGGTAAGATACGGCTACCGGTTCCGACTATCGACCGATCCCGCACAGGTGTTCATGTATTATTATATGAAGGTTCACGAGTAGATTCGATGAGATGCACACAAGGTGGGGCGATCATCGCCCTGCGTCGGGGGAAAGCATGCAACGTTCCGAGTTCAGTGTTGCCGGTGCGGCAACCTACGACCACCGATCGCCGGTGCGCTGGATCCTGTCGCACGTACGCCATCGCTGGTATTTTGTTGTACTGTCGGCTGCGGGATTCCTCACTGCCTGGCTGGTCTATTCGCAGGCACAGGTCATGATCGGCCGGGCCGCCGAGGCCATCATCAGCGGCGGCGAACTGCCGGCCATTGGCTGGATCGCCCTGACGATCTTTGCCCTCCTGGCGACTGATGGTATTGCAGTGCTGACGGCCAACCTGGCGGCCGAGAATGTCGCCGCCGGGTTGGAAGCCGATGCACGCCGCGAACTGTACGGCTCGCTGCTTGGCAAAAGCCAGACATTCCATGATCGCCAGCGTGCCGGCGATGTGATGGCGCGCGCCACCGACGACGCATCCCAACTGTCGAATATGATCGTTCCCGGTGCGACCCTGCTCTTCGAAACCGTACTGGGGATCATCGTTCCGATCGTTTTTATTATGTCGATCAGTATGGAGATGGCGATCATTCCGATTCTCTTCATTCTTTCGTATATTATTGCCGTACGTGCGTATATGCGGCGGCTCGGCCCGGTTATCGGCCGGCAGCGTGAGCAGTTTGGCGTGATGAATGCCGGCCTCGAAGAGACAATCTCGGGGATCGAGGTTGTCAAGGCCAGTGCCCGCGAGATGCTCGAACGCAGCAAGTTCCGCCGCAATGCGCGCCACTTCCGTGATCTGTTTGTCAAGCAGGGTGCGATCGAGGCGCGCTACCTGCCGTTGCTGCTGTATGGCATTGCCCTTGGCCTGACATTCATGCACGCCATGTTCGCCTATCGTGCCGGGCGGATCGGTATTGCCGAGATCATCGGCGTGATGGCGCTCGTTAATGTGTTGCGCTTCCCGACCTTTATTTCGATCTTCGCCTTTTCGGTGGCACAGGCCGGCCTGGCCGGTGCCCGGCGCATCCTGCAGATCATCAGCGCCACCACCGATCTCGACGAAAACCTTGGCGGGCATAGTGCCCCGATCCGGGGCGAGATCCGTTTCGAACAGGTCGCCTTCGGCTATGAAGCGGCACCGCATGCCCCATCGGCGCGCAACACCCCGCATAATACCCCCATCCTGCGCGACATCTCGTTCCACATCGCCCCCGGCCAGACGGTTGCGATCGTCGGGCAGACCGGTAGCGGCAAGAGCGCGCTGACCCAGTTGATCAATCGCACCTATGATGTGACCCGGGGGCGTGTGTTGATCGACGGGATCGACGTGCGGGAATGGAACCTCGACTCATTACGCTCGCAGATCGCCAAGATCGAACAAGACATCTTCCTCTTCTCGCGCTCGATCGCCGAGAATATCGCCTTTGGCGCTCCTGATGCCGACCGCATGCAGGTGGAAGCGGCAGCGCGAGCGGCCCAGGCACACGACTTCATCAGCGGCTTTGCCGACGGCTACGAGACGGTGGTTGGTGAACGTGGGGTGACCCTTTCGGGCGGCCAGCGTCAGCGGATCGCATTGGCGCGGGCGTTTCTGAGTGATCCACGCATCCTGATCCTCGATGATGCGACCAGTGCGATCGACAGTGCCACCGAAGACCAGATCCAGCAGGCGATCCGTGCGGCGCAAGAGGGGCGCACGACGATCCTGATCACCCACCGGCTCTCGCAGATCCGCTGGGCTGATCTCATCCTGGTGCTTGATGGAGGGCGTATGGTCGCCGCCGGTACGCACGACGAGCTGTTACGGCGATCATCTCACTACCGGCGCATCTTCGCCCGCTATGATGTCAACCTGCCGCCGCTTGAACAACCTGAGACGGTGGCGGTGTAGCGCATTCCGCGCATTGCGGCACTGATCTGATCAAACGACTCGCTGACGCACGACACAAGTAAGGAATATCGCGATGGGCTTTCTCTTTGATGGGCTTGACGCCGAAGCCTATGACCGCAGCTATACCGATCGACAGCTGGTGCAACGCATCGCCGGCTATATCCGGCCTCAGCGGCGGCGTATTGCTATCGCCGCCACTGCCGTGGTTGCCACTGCCCTGCTCGATATGTCGCTGCCGATCATCATTTCGCGCGGCATCGATGCGCTGCAACTCAATCCTTCCGATACACTGCTGTTTCAGCTCGGCGGCCTGCTGGTGCTGCTGGCCAGCTTCTCGTGGCTGTGTAACGCCATCCGGCAAACGCTCTCGGCGCGTGCGATCGGCGATGTCGTGCTACGGTTGCGTCAGGACGCCTTCGATGCCGTCGTCGCCCGCGACCTCTCATTCTACGACCAGTTCGCATCGGGCAAGATCGTCAGCCGCGTTACTTCCGATACTCAGACCTTCGCCCAGGTCATGACTCTGACGATGGATCTTGTCAGCCGGCTGATGCTGGTCGTGCTGCTAACCGCCTACCTCTTCTCGGTCAGCTGGCAGCTGGCATCGATCCTCGTGGCGCTTGCACCGGTGATCATCCTGGCTGCGCTCGGCTTTCGTGTCATTGCGCGCAGCAGCATCACCTTCGCGCGCCGCATGAATGCGACGGTCAGCGCCCACATCCAGGAGACCGTCAGCGGTATTCGGGTCGCCAAGACATTCCGCCAGGAGCCGGCGATCTATGCCGATTTTCTCGATGTAAATCAGCAATCGCAGCGTGTCAATTTGCGTACCCGCTATGTCTTCAGCAGTATCTTCCCGATCCTGAGCATCCTGGCCGGCTTCGGCACTGCACTGCTGGTCTATTTTGGTGCGATTGGCGTGCGCGAAGGTTCGCTGACAGCCGGTGACTGGTATCTCTTTATTCAGGGGTTGACGCTCTTCTGGTTCCCGCTGACGAGTATTGCCTCATTCTGGAGCCAGTTTCAACAAGGGCTGGCCGCCGGTGAACGAATCTTTGCCCTGATCGATGCCGAGCCCAAGGTGGTGCAGATCGATAAGGTGGTGCTGCCGGCCATCCGTGGTGCGATCGATTTCGACCGACTCGATTTCGCTTACAAGCCGGAAGAGCCGGTGCTGCGTGATTTCACGCTCCACATTCGGCCGGGTGAAACCCTGGCACTGGTGGGGCATACCGGCTCGGGAAAATCAAGCATCGGCCGCCTGATCGCACGCTTCTATGAGTATCAGGGCGGTAGCCTGACCATCGATGGCATGGATATTCGCCGGCTCGATCTGGCGGCCTACCGATCACGGCTCGGAATCGTCACACAATCGCCGTTCCTGTTTGATGGTTCGGTGCGTGAGAATATTCGTTACGGGCGGCCGGAAGCCAGTGATCTTGAAGTGCTTGAGGTTTCGCGGCAGGTCGGCGGCGGCGACTGGATCGCGAGCTTGCCCAATGGGCTCGATACGGAGGTTTCGGAGCGCGGTGCGGCACTTTCGATGGGGCAGCGGCAACTGGTTGCACTGGCACGGGTGCTGTTGCAGAATCCGGCAATCCTCATCCTTGATGAAGCAACCGCCAGTATCGACCCGCTGACCGAGACCCTCATCCAGGAAGGGCTCGACACCCTGTTGCACGACCGCACCTCGATTGTGATCGCACACCGGCTCTCGACGGTGCGCAACGCCGATCGGATTATCGTCTTGCGCAAGGGCGAGATCATCGAGCAGGGCGATCACGATAGTTTGCTTGCCGGTGGTGGGCACTATGCCGAGCTTTACAACACCTACTTCCGCCATCAGAGCCTCGAATATATCGAATCAGCCGCGCTGATGCCGCCGCAGCACCAGCACGGATGAAAGAAGCTCTCAGATACCAGGGGCATGGCTTGTGCCGCT
>CALLZL010000507.1 GCA_937859575.1 uncultured Chloroflexota bacterium | reverse complement strand
ATTCGAGCGATTCAGCCAGAAGAGCGCCTCATCGCCGGTAATAAAGCCGCCGAGGTCGGCGATACGTGGCACCAGTGCAACGATCGCCAGCAGCACATAGCTAAGTGGAATGAACCAGGCGGCGCGCATCGCCGGTGCGACGCGCGCCGTTGAGTTGCGTACGGAAGCCATGTTACTCCGCCTGAGTCACCAGTTCTTCGCCGGCCACCCAGCCCTCGCGGCCATCGCTGACGCGCACCCGCCACCAGGTATAGTCATCGGCTTTGATCGGGCCTTCGAGCAGGCTCAGCTGTGTACCGGGGGGCAAGGTATCGTGGATATCGGCACTCAGGCCTGGTGCGGCCCGACGGCGCAGATTACGACCGCCAGCCTTGCGCACCCAGGCGGTTGTGCCGATTGCCAGGCCACCCGCCGTTGCTGGTGCTTCAACAGCCTCGGCCGCCTGCCTGGCATCATTGGCCATCTGGGCGATGCGGGCTTCGAGCTGGCGCACCTGAGTCTGCGCATCGCGCAGCACCTCTTCGGTAGCCTTGACGGTTTCTTCCTGGGCTTTACGGGCTGCATCGGAGGTTGCCTGCTGGTTCTGGGCATTCGAGATCTGCTGTGTCAGCTGTTCGATCTGTTCGTTGCGCTGGCGCAGCTCCAGCTTCAGCGCACCAATCTGATCGCTCAGGTTCTTGATCGTCTCACCGATCCGCTGCTGATCCGACTTGTCTTTTGCGTCGTCGCGCTTGAAAAACCCACCCATGGTTGCACCCCTTTCTTCGCCGGCAACTGGCCGTCAGGTTGTGAATAGTATACCTGATTCTGGCATGGTACAATCGCGGCATGGTGTGGTTGGTATGGGTATGGGTACTTCTATCAGGAATATGCTATGAAGATCCTCTTTGTTTCTGCTGAAGTTGCACCACTCGTGAAGACCGGCGGCTTGGCGGATGTCGCCGGGGCCTTACCCCAGGCGCTGCGACGCATCGGGCATGATGTGCGGATTGCCATGCCCGGCTGCCGCCGGTTGCAGGCACCGGCTGCCATCACGGGCCCGCACGCTGCGGCGTTCCTGCAGTACGACGATACCCCTGAGGAGGTGCGGATCCGGCAGACGACTCTCGGCGAGGTTCCGGTGTATCTGCTCGATATCCCGGCGGCCTTTGATCGCGAGGCGGTGTATGGGGCCGGCGACGACGACCGGCGCTTTGTTCTGTTTTCGCATGGCGTGATGACCTTGCTCCATCATCTGCGGGAGGTCGAAGCGTGGCAGCCCGAGGTCGTGCAGAGTAACGACTGGCATACCGCCCTGATTTCAAACTATATTCGTACTCGCTATTCGTATACCTTCGGCCATCTTGCCACGGTCTATACCATTCATAATCTCGCATATCAGGGATGGTTCGGCGAACAGACGGCCCGGTTGGCAGGGTTGTGGCAGGGCGAGAACTATATCAACTTTATGGCACGCGGCATTATTTATGCCGATGTGGTGAGTACGGTAAGCCCGACATACGCCCAAGAGATCCTGACCCCCGAATATGGCGAGCAGCTCGATGGATTGCTGCGGGCACGGCGGGGTGACCTGTATGGTATTCTCAACGGGATCGATCTGACGGTCTATGATCCAGCCAGTGATCCCTATCTGCCGGCGACGTACAGCATTGCTGATCTGGCGGGGAAGGCGATCTGCAAGGCACAGCTGCAACAGGAGCTTGGCCTCGAGGTGTCGCCGCAGCGACCATTGATCGGCATGGTCACCCGCATGGTCGAGCAGAAGGGAATGGATCTGCTCGAACAGGTCATGCCATGGCTGATCGAAACAACCGACGCACAGCTTGTGTTACTCGGTTCGCCGCATCCGCACTGG
The DNA here is from genome assembly GCA_937859575.1 of uncultured Chloroflexota bacterium. Classification (GTDB taxonomy): domain Bacteria; phylum Chloroflexota; class Chloroflexia; order Chloroflexales; family Roseiflexaceae; genus CALLZL01. The sequence goes on along the minus strand of CALLZL010000507.1, from coordinate 5,386 downwards.
GAAGGGGTCTTCCGCCGTTATGCCGCCGCCAACCCCGGCCGCGTGGCGGTCGAGATCGCATTCGACCTGGCGCTCTCGCAGCGGATCTACGCCGGTGCCGATATCTTCCTGATGCCGTCGCGCTATGAGCCGTGTGGCCTGGGGCAGCTGATTGCGCTGCGCTATGGTACGGTGCCGATAGTGCGGGTGACGGGTGGATTGGCCGATACGATCAGCGAAGGGTATGAGGGCAATGGGTTTCGTTTTCATGGCTATACTGCCGGCGAGTTGGCGGATGCGATCGGGCGTTGCCTGGCAACTTACCGTGATCCGCTGAGCTGGGCAGCCTTGCGCGAGCGTGGCATGCGGCAGGATTTTTCGTGGGATGCATCGGCGCGAGCCTATGAAGAGCTCTACCGGCAGGCGTTGGCGCGGCGTTATAACGGTGTGTAAGTGAGGGATGTTATGCAGATCGAAGGGCTGGTAGCCGAGGCGCTCACCGCGATCGAGGCTGTCCATGCACAACGCGAACAGGCACTTGCCGTATCGCGAGCGCTGACGCGCCAGTGCGCCAACACGATCCGGGCGGTGCATCGTGCGGAGTATGCCGCCGCTGCCGAGCAGCTGGCGGTAGCGGCAGGGATGGCGCAGCGGTTACGCACGCTGGTGGCCGATCACCCCGAACTTCTGGCGGCCGGGTATACCCAGGATGCACTTAAAGAATATGCCGAGGCGGCCCTGGTGTATGCCTTTCTGCATGGCGACGCGCCGCCGACGGCAGCTGTATTGCAGGTTGACGCGCCGGCGTATCTCAACGGCCTGGCCGAAGCGGCATCGGAGTTGCGGCGCGCCATTCTTGATGCGCTGCGGAGCGGGCATAGTGCCAATGCCGAACCATGGCTTGCGATCATGGATGATGTCTATAGCATGCTGGTGACGGTGGATTACCCGGATGCCGTGACCGGCGGGCTACGACGCACCACCGATGCGCTGCGTGCCGTGTTGGAACGCACGCGCGGCGATGTGACGGCCGCCATTCGGCAGGATCACCTTGTGGCGGCGCTGGCAGCCTTTGAGGCGCGCCGCACAACGGATCATACCTAGAGCGTTGTCGATACGAGCGGGTAGGAAGCAGGGACCCAATGCAGAATGGAGTATCCATGCCGAACCAACCAAACATTGTCTGGATCACCACGCATGATATCAACCCGGATCTTGGGTGCTACAGCGGGATCTGGCCGGGTGCGGAATATGCCGTTTCACCACAGCTTGATGCACTCGCGGCAACCGGGGTGCGTTTTGATCATGCCTATGCAACAACCCCGGTGTGCGCACCATCGCGCTCGGCAATTCTGACCGGTACATACCCGACGGCCAGCGGCACCATGCATATGCGTTCGCGGGCTGTTCCTCCACCCGAGGTGTGCTGCTTCCCCGAGTATCTGCGGGCGGCAGGCTATTACTGCACCAATAATGCGTTTTCCGACCTGCAGTTCGAGACGCCGATCACCGTGTGGGATGACCATGGCCCGCAGGCCCATTGGCGCAACCGGCGGGATCCGCAACAGCCATTCTTTGCCGTGTTTCATGGTATGGTGACCCACGAGTCGCAGATCTATGCCGACGAAGCCCAGTATCGCCGTAATACCGAGCGGCTGGCGGATTCCGAGCGCCATGATCCGGCTACCGCGCCGCTGCCGCCCTATTACCCGGATACGCCGGTGTTTCGCGAAGCATGGGCACGCTATAGCGATAACATTACCGCCATGGACTATCGGATCGGTGATCTGTTGCGGCAACTGGAAGAGGATGGCCTGGCGGCAACAACACTGGTGATCTTCTGGAGCGACCATGGCCGTGGAATGCCGCGCGCCAAGCGCTGGGCGTATGAGAGCGGCCTGCGTGTGCCGCTGATTGTGCGTTGGCCGGCGATCTTGTCGGCCGGCACCCAGTATCGTGCGCCGGTCACTCTGATGGATCTGGCGGCGACGATGCTGGCGGGAGCCGGATTACCTGGGCCGCCACATATGCATGCCCGGCCGATCTTCGATGCACAGGGGGTATTTGCTGAGCCGCGTGCGTATATCTACGGCCACCGTGATCGCATGGACGAACAGGAGGATACGGTTCGCACTGTGCGCGACGCCCGCTTCCGCTATATTCGCAACTATCACCCGGATCGCACTGCTATGCAGCATCATGAGTATGCCGATCACATGGCGACCTGGCGGGAACTGCGGCGGCTCTGGTTTGAAGAGGCGACCTTGCGTGGTCGTGGTGAGACACCCAGCCTGTTGACGCCGGTACAGCGCTTGCTCATGGCAACCACCCGGCCGGCGGAGGAGCTGTATGACATGCAGGTCGATCCGCACGAGATCAATAATCTGGCGGCAGATCCGCACTATGCCGCCGAGCTGCGGCGGCTGCGCGAAGCACTTGCCGACTGGCAGGTGCAGTATGGCGATCTCGGGCTGCTGCCGGAAGCTGAGTTGATCGAGCAGTGGCGACCGGGCGGGGTGATGCCGATCACTGCCACGCCCGAGGTGGCTTGGCACGCAGGTCGGTTAGTGGCGACATGCGCCACGCACGGTGCCTCGATCGGCTGGACTTCCGATCCGCCACGGGATGACGGCGCACCAGCGCCGTTCCATCTGATCACAGGTGAGCCGAATAGCGGCGGGCGGGCATGGCAGCTCTATTCGGCTCCGTTAGAACTCACGCCGGGAACCGAGATCTGGTTACGGGCGCAACGCCTTGGCTACCGGGCAAGTGAGGATCTGAAGACCACCATACCCCCGTTGTAGGTCAAATACCTACCCCTGGTTGTCATTTCTGCCCTTGATCGGCTGGGGTATACTATGTATACTCGACATAACGCATTTGCTTTGTCAAGCAGGGTCACGAGGAGGTGGGTGATGAAGCAGACATTACCAGCGACCGATCGTCGTTCGCGGCGGATCGCAGCATTGATCGAGGCGCTTGCCGCAGCAGATGTGGTTGTGCGTGAGCGAGCACGAAATGAGCTGCTTGATCTCGGTGCTGTGGCGGTACCGGCCTTGATTGCGGCACTTGGCGAGCACGACGGCACCGTGCGTTGGGAGGCAGCCAAGGCGTTGGGGCAGATCGGAACGCCCGAGGCGGCACCGGCGCTGGTGCTGGCGCTGAGCGACCAGCGCTTTGATGTGCGCTGGTTGGCGGCCGAAGGGTTGATCGGCCTGGGGGATGCGAGTATCAGGCCGTTATTGCAGGCGCTCCGCGCCGCCACGCTCGATGATGCCTGGCTGCGCGAAGGGGCGTTGCGCGTATTGCGCGCACAGGGCGGCAACGCGCCGGGGCATCCGCTGGCTGCGGTGGTTGCCGCGCTCAGCGGCCCCGAGCCGTCGGTCAGTGTTCCACTGGCGGCCTACCGCGCACTTGAAGCGACCGCTGCGGCATCAGGGGAGTAGGGTCGTGCTGAAGCGAATCGGGGTGAAGCGTTCGGGAACATGGTTATCGTTCGAGCCGATCGAGTCCCATCCCCAGCCGACGGTGGTGGTGCTGCCGTTGAGCGTGACCTGCTGATAGCGGCCGATGAACAACCGCCACTCATCGCCGTCGGCGGGGGGTAGTGCGCGCCCATTGGCCAGCCAGGGCATTCCGGCCCAGGGAAACTTGATCTCGGCCGTCCAGCCATGGCGTGGTATGCCGTCGATCGTGAAGTGTGCCTCGCGATCGACGGCGGCCTCGAGCCCGGGCAGATCCCAATCAAGAAACGCCCAGCGAATGCCGCGCGGATGCGTCCCATTCCAGAAGAACTGCCCCTCACGGTCGTGATTACCGCCGAAGGTGCGTACCTCGCGGCGGCGGATATCGAACTCCGGCACATCAAAGCGCCCACCGGGCGTATACACATCACGCCAGATGAAGAAGACCTCGTAGATCGTACCGATCGCATTCAATTCAAATTCGTAATAGGTGTCGCCGCCGTCGATAAAGACCTCGACATCGTTATCGAGAAACACCAGTGAATCGCGTTCGGTCTGCCGGGCGGCGATCTGCGGTTCCTCGACCCAGAAGCCGACATACAGGGCACTCGCATCCCAGATGACGGCCGCCCGCGATTCGTATAGTGCCGGCGTTTTGCCGATGATATCGATGAAACGTGGTGAGCGGGGTGCGCTCTGCCAGCATGGTTCATCGAGCCGCCCGTCGATCTGAATCGGCATATTGCTCTGATAGGCTGTATAGACTGGCATTGGCACAGGCTCCGTCGGTTAGTGGATGCTTCGTTGCGTATAGTACCCGAGATTGATGATCATGACCACCCGGCATGGATGCCGACCCCGGTACGGCAGTAAGCGCATATCAAGGAACGCTCATGACGACCATCCAACAGATCCGCGTGCGCGATGCACGCTTCCAGCTCAGTGGTGGTGCCGGTGCCGATGCGGTGCATCACACGCCGCAGTATGCCTATGCAGTGGCGCTGCTGGGTAGCGATGGGCCGCACGAGGGCAGCGGCCTGGCGTTTACCCTCGGCGGCGGCACTGATCTGGTGTGTCGGGCGATCGAGGCCCTGGCGGCACCACTGATTGGGCGCGAGATCGAAGCGCTGATGGCCGAATTCGGCCGTGTCTTTTTCACGCTAGCCGAACACCACCAGTATCGCTGGCTGGGGCCGCACAAAGGGGTGGTACACCTGGCACTGGCAGCGATTACCAATGCCTGTTTCGATCTGTGGGCCAAGGCGCGGGGTGTGCCGTTGTGGCAGCTGCTGCTGGATCTGACCCCGGCACAGTTGGTGGCGCTGCTCGATCTGAGTTACCTTGAAGATCTGCTGACCCCGGCTGCTGTAATCGCGCTGCTTGAACGTGAACAACCTGGCCGTGCCGCTCGGGCGTCGCTGCTCGCACGTGGCTACCCAGGGTATGATACGTCGGTCGGCTGGTTTCAGTACAGCGACGAGCAGATCCGTGCGAACGCCGGTCGGGCACTGGCGCAGGGGTTCGATGCGATCAAACTGAAGGTCGGCTCGCACGACATGGCGCGCGATATTCGGCGTGCCCACCTGGTACGCGAGGTGGTTGGCCCGGCGGTGCGGATCATGCTCGATGCCAATCAGCAATGGAGCCTGCCGGCGGCCCATGCGGCATGCCAGGCGCTGGCCGGGATGGAACCCTTCTGGATCGAAGAGCCGACGCATCCCGACGATATTCTGGGGCATCGCACGCTGGCGCAGGCGATAGCGCCGTTACGCCTGGCGGCCGGCGAACACCTGCCGAATCGCATCGTTTTCAAGAGCTATCTGCAGGCCGATGCAGCCTACTACATGCAGGCCGATTGTGTCCGGATCGGCGGGGGGGGGGGGGTTCTGACGGGAAACCCGCTGGCGGGGCTGGTTGCGGCCCCGCTCTTGTCCCCGGTTGGC
>CALLZL010000506.1 GCA_937859575.1 uncultured Chloroflexota bacterium | reverse complement strand
TTACAATGTGCTGCTCGGCCTGCTCGGCAACGAAAGCCGCGGATACCGCCTACCCGGCTGCAGCGTGGCCATCCTGCCCGAACTCACAACCATGGCCAATGAGTTCGGCCGCGATATCGCGCTCGGCTGCCCCCGCCCCGGCCAGGATTTCAGCTATACCCAGGCAGCCTCGGCACGCTTCGAAAAAGGGCAGATGTATTGGGTCAAACAGCGCGGCAATCAATCGGTGGTGATCGTGATCGGCTACCAGGCCAATGGCAGCCTGCGCTATCAGATCTTCGCCGACACCTGGGTCGAGGCCGATGGTGTCAACAGCGGCCTGAAGCCGCCGGCGGGGCTCTATGAGCCGAATCGCGGCTTTGGCAAGGTCTGGCGCGAACAGCCTGGCGTGCGGGAAGCCCTTGGCTGGGCACTCGAAAACGAACGGAGCGAGATCGCCAGCTATCAAGTGTTCGAACAGGGAGCACTGCTCCAGATCCTTAATGAGTCGGTCACATGGCAATTCGGCCCGAATGGAATTGCTCGCAGCGCCCGCACGCGCTACTAAGCTGTAAACTACCTCTTTCGTCATATGCATCGCGGGCGGCTTTGCCACCCGCGATGCATTGATTGTCGGCCCGTTCTGGCGGCATGAACCACGACCGCCGCATAACTCCACAGAAAGAAGAGTATAATGGCACGACGTGGTGCCCGTTGGGGGCACCTGTGCAACGTACAGACAGCATGGCAGAAGCAACGGCAGAACGATCGGCCGGGCAGCCGATCGATGTACAGCAGCGCAACGTGCGGAGTGTCCTGATCGACGGCCTGGGAGTCGGGCTTGTATCAGGGGTCTCAACCTTCCTGTCAGTCTATCTGGTACGCCTCGGGGCGCCACCCTTTCTGGTCGGCCTGCTCACCTCATTACCGGCGCTCACCGGCATGTTGCTTGCCATCCCTGCCGGTCGATTCCTGCAGCGTCAGCGCAACATGGTTCCCTGGTATTCGCGCGGGCGCTTTCTGGTGCAGTGTTCGTATGCGCTGATGGGGCTTATTCCATTCCTCTTCGGCCTGCAAGAGGCCGCCTGGATCACCGTGTTTATCTGGGCGATCGTCACCATCCCGCAAACGGTCGTCAACATCACTTTTACGGTCGTCATGGGGGCTGTGGCTGGGCCGACACAGCGCCAGTATCTGATGAGTCGGCGCTGGTCGATCCTGGGGGTAACAACCGCTATAACCGTTGCACTGGTCGGCTTCCTCCTCGATCGGATCATCTTCCCGCTGAATTATCAGATCATCTTCATGGCTTCGTTCGTAGGCGGCATGTTGAGCTATTCCTTTTCGCGCCGGATCGACATCCCCAACAACCCGCCGATCAGCGATTCGGGGGCGCAGTCGGGTGGGTTGCGCGAAACCTTCAGCGTGCTGCGCACCACCCCTTCGTTTGGCAATTTCGTGCTGGCATCGTTCGTCTTTAATCTCGGCCTCATGATGGCTATTCCGCTCTTCCCACTCTACTGGGTGCGCGAACTGAATGCCTCCGACTTCTGGATCGGCCTGATCAATACCGTAAACAATGGTGTGGTAATGATCGGCTATTTCTTCTGGACAGCCGTCACCCGCCGGCGTGGTAATGTGCTGGTGCTGCGCCTGAGTGCCTTCGGCCTGACGCTCTACCCGTTGCTGACGGCGCTTTCGAGTGATGTGGCGCCGATTGTGCTGTTTGCGGCGCTGGCCGGGATCTTCGGTGCCGGGCTCAACCTGGTGCTGTTCGATATCTCGCTCTCGACGGTGCCGCCCGAGCAGATCGCCTCGTATATCGCCGTCTATCAGATGACAACCTATGTGGCGACTCTGATTGCGCCGCTGGTGGGTACGCTGCTCGGTGAACAGATCGGTTATGCACCGGCTCTCTTTCTGGCAGCCGGGCTACGCCTGGCCGGCGCGATACTCTATACAACCCTGAAGGTCGGCGAAACCAGCGAACCGCCGCGACGTGTCGAACCGTCTGAGCCGTAAGGATTGTGAGAATGGCACATGCCCAGGCCGAAACCGAGATCGCTACGCTCGCCGAACGCTACGGCAACCCATTACGGTTGCAGGTCGAACTTACCGGCACACCGTTTGACCCACTCGGCCATGCCGATCGCTTTGGCGAAGTGTGTATGGTGGTGCGGCGGCGCGATGGCCGGCTGATCACTGCGCGCAAGGTCTTCTATCCACCACAGGGGTTTCGCCTCCTGACGGGCGGCATCGGGCATGACGAGACGATCGAGGCGGCGCTCTTGCGCGAAACCTACGAAGAGACCGGCCTGGATGTCGCAATCTGCCGCTTTCTGGCAGTGATCGAATATCAACTGGCTACCGATTCGGCAGTGTTGCACTTCCTGACGTGCGCATTCCTGCTCGATGAGCAGGGCGGTGAACTGGCACCCCACGATCCCAATGAACGGATCGCTGAATTCCGCATGATTACCCCCGCTGAGTTGCCGGCAATGGCGGCCGCCCTCGAAGACCTTCGCGCCAACTATGATGCCGCGATCGGCGGCCACTGGCGTGATTGGGGGCGGTTTCGCGCCGTAGTGCACTATGCGGTTCATCGCGCACTGATGCAACCGGCAGCAGCAGGCGAATAAGAGGCACACCAGGGTGGATGTACTGATTCTTGGTATCGGCGCACTGACGCGTGATTTTGCGCGCAACTGGCCCGAGCCGGTGCTGGCGCGTGCGCTGGCACAGCGCGGCCACCGGGTCGCGGCGATCGGCTATCTACAGCCGGATCACCCATCAATGCAACAGCGCAGCGAAACCATCGACGGCATAGCGGTGCGGCGGGTACGGCCAAGAAACTGGGCGGGGGGGGGGCTGGGACAGATACTCGATGCCCTGCCGCGGCCGGAAGTCATGCACATCTTCCATCTGCGCAATGTGCTGATCTGGGATGCAGTGGCATGGGCGCGTCGCCGCCATATTCCGCTTGTCCATAGCCCGGTTGGCCCGTTCCACGACGCCTATCTGGTCGATGATCGCGAGCGGCCATACCAGAGCGTTGTGCACTATGATCGGCTGGCCTACAACCTGCGAGGGCTCGTGCGCCAGTTGCTGCGCGAACCAAAGCCACGCCGCCAGCTGACAAACTACCTGCTGCATGCGCCACTGCGGCAGATCGATCGCTTCATCGCCTCGTCGCACCACGAACAGGGCATTCTGCAGCGTATGGGGTTTGGCTACGAACGCAGCGAGGTTATTCCGCTCTGGATCGAAGAAGCCACACCGATCGTGCCCGATACCAGCGTGCTTGCAGGGCGTGGTCGGCCAATTATTCTCTTTATCGGCCAGCTGACACCACGCAAAGGTTTCGACCTGCTCGTCGAGGCCATGCCGGCAGTGGTGGCACACCATCCCAACGCTTCATTCGTCTTCGTTAGCCACAACCCGGCACTCCAACATCGGATGAGCGAGCGTGCCGCCGAGCTGGGCGTCGCCGCCAATCTCCATTTTGCCGGGCGCGTCAGCGAAGCACAGAAAGCCGCACTTATGCAGCATGCCGCATGCCTGGTAGTGCCATCACGCTATGAAGGGTTCGGCTTACCACTGCTCGAAGCCATGCAGGCCGGCGTGCCACTGGTGGCAAGTAATATCCCGGTGATCGACGAGATCGTGAGCGATAACAGCGACGGGCTGCTGGTCGCGGCCGAAGATCCGGCGGCGCTGGCCTACGGCATCAACCGCCTGCTGGGCGACGAAGCCCTTCGCACCCGCCTGGCTGCCGCCGGTCGTGCAACCATCGCCGAACGCTTCAACGAGGAAGATCTGCTGGCGCGTGTGCTCGCTGCATACGAACGGGCGGCCGGTGCGGCATCCCACACCTCATAGCGAAGTGCAAAACGATTGATCGCTGGGAGCGCGGCGGCTCGCCCGCATGCGCATGGATCAATACTTCCGCACTTCGCTATAGCGCACTGCACTGCATACCCAGAAGATGCTATAATGCGCGCCGTGAACATACACCCCGCAAGCTATAGCGCAGCAACGGCAGGCCGTTTCCCGCCATCGATCTATCGCCACGCCGCACTGCTGATCGGCATCGTCGGCCTGCTGCTCCGGCTGGCCTTCGCCCTGCTACCGCTTGATGCCCACTTGATCCTGCTTGAAGACGACGCATGGATGGTGACGGCGATCGCCCGCAATGCCGCACTCGGCCTGGGTATCACCGCCGACGGTATCAACCCGACCACCGGCTTCCAGCCGTTGCATCCGCTCACGATCGGCACACTCCCGTTCCTGATCGCCCCCGATGCACTCGATGCCGGTTTTAGTGCCAGCCTGGCGTTATGTGCCCTGCTGGCAAGCCTGGCATGCTGGCCGCTCTGGAGCCTGGCACGCCGGCTGGGTGGCGATCATGCCGGCCTGATTGCCGTCACACTCTATGCCCTCAACCCGACGATCATCCGGCTGACGATCAACGGCATGGAGACGGCGCTCGGCCTGCTGTTGCTGCTGACGCTGTTTGCCGCATTTTATGCGCTCGATCTTCGCCGGCTGCCGCAAATTCTTCTGCTGGCACTCCTGACGGCCCTGGCGATCCTGGCGCGGCTCGATGCCTCGCTGGCCTTTGCAGCGATCAGTGCAACCCTTGGCCTGCAGCTGCTGCAAGTGGCGCAGGCGGCACCCGGCTCGCTACGCGACCGGCTGGCCGGTATGCTCCCGGGCCTTGGCCGGCTGGTAAGCTATTGCGCTGTCACTTTGCTGCTGCTGTTGCCCTACTTCAGCTTCAATTACATAATCGGCGGTCGTATCGGCCCGAGCAGCGGCGCCGCACTGGCATTCATGCAGAGCTACCGTGGCTCGTTCTACCTCACCAACGGCCTCAGCGCCTTCTACCAGAATTCGGCGATCTATCTCGATTGGCTACCGTCGCTGTGGTTCAAGCTGATCCTGGTGATCGGCGCCGTGATCGGGCTGTTGCGCTTGCTCGGCCGGCGGCTCGGCCAGGCGCTGCCGCTGCTCCTCTTCATCCCGGTTCCACCGCTCTATTACGGCTATTACCTGCAGCAGATCCGCGAACGCTATTTTGTCGGCCTCTCGGCCATTCTGATCATCCTGCTCGCCTGGGCTGCCGCCGAATGCTTGCGCCGCCGCCCGACCCGCAGCAGTGTCGCGGCGATCAGTGGCACTCTGCTCGTGATCATCGGCCTGAACTGCTATGAAGCGATCGGCTTCTACCAGCGCATGCGCACCCATGCCGAACTGACCCAACCCACCAGCTATCAGGCAGCGCTCTGGATTCGCGACAATCTGCCGGCCGATGCCCTGATTGGTGCCAAGAATTCCGGTATCTACCAATACTACTCGGGGCATACCGTGCTCAATATCGACGGCAAGCTGAACCACGAGATCCTGCCCATGCTCGAACAGCGCACCCTGCTCGACTATCTGCGCCGGCAATCGGTCGAGTACCTCGTTGATCGCGAAAACACCATGGCACACCACGTGATGTTCTATAGCCGGCAGTTTGGCGAAGCACCGTACCACCGCACGCCGAGCCTGAGCGAGCGAATCGCGATCTATGGTAGAATAGCCGCGAATACACTAGGCGCCGATCTACCACTCGTGCTCGACGACCAGCGCTCGTTTACGCCGATCCGCCCCTTCAGCGATGCGGCCGAGATCATCGCCCGGTTCGAACGCCCGAACGATTCAACCAATCCGGTGGTTGTCTATCGTCTGAAACCGACAACCGAACCGGGTGCGCCATAATAGCCGGTAGTGCTGCGTTATTTCGGCCCACTTATTCGTCTGGAAGTACTCATTGCATCGGTCGTTCTGTGAGCCTGAGTGTGTGAATCTGCTCTACTTCACAACCGCATACGAAAGTGGCATCTTCGGCAACCGTGTCCACGAAGAGTTCCTCGGCCGCATGCTCGAAGCCGGCCACCAGGCCACGGTGCTGGTGCCCGATTCCCGTAGCCGCGGCTCGTTGCAACCACACACCGAGCCCGGCCCGCCACCGGTGGTGCGGGTTCCGGTCAGTGCCGATCGCCCGGCGCGTGCCGCCAACCTGCTGGCCCGCCGCACACTGCACTATGATCACTTTCTCACCGCACTACGGGCCTACCGCAACTACCTGCGCAGCCAGCCAGCCATCGATATCGTGCATGTCGAATCGGTCTATCCACTTGGTGCAGTGGCCGCACTGGCCGGTGATCCACGCCCGTTTATTCCAACCATCCGTGGTGGCGATCTGATCGCCGACGACAGCATCGCCTATGGTTTTGCCCGTTTCCGCAGTGTGCGGTTCCTGCTGCGGCGCTGTTTTGCCCGCGCTGCCCTGGTGCGCGCCGTCTCGCCGGGTGCCCGCGACATGGCGATTGCCTATGGCTGCCCGCCGGAAAAGATCGTCGTGGTCGCACGCAACATCCGCGATGATTGTTTTGTCGAGGATGTGGCCGCGTTCCGGATCGCATCACGCAGGGCAATCGAAGCACGCCATCAGGTCGCCGGCCGCACGCTGATCGTGGCTGCCGGGCGCTTACTGCCGGTGAAAGGGTTCGATGATCTGATCCGTGCGCTGCCGGCGCTGCGGCTGCACGTGCCGGATGCGACTGTGCTGATCTGTGGGCCGAACCGCGATGATCCGCTGCTTGGTGATTATGCCGCCTATCTGCGCCGGCTGGCTGCCGAGCACGGTGTTGCCGAGCATATCAGCCTGGTTGGGCATGTCGCCCCCGAGCAGATGGCCGAATATCTGGCCGCCGCCGATGCCGTGGCCGTGCCATCGCTGATCGAGGGCGGCAACAAAATCCTGGTCGAAGGAGCCGCCCTCGGTACCCCTTTCGTCGCGACCAGTACGTCGGGCACGATCGGGTTCTTCGATGCGACTCGCGGCCTGAGTGTGCCGCCGCGGGCACCGGCCGAGCTTGCCGCAGCACTCGGCACTATTCTTGGCGACAAGGAGGCCTGGCGAGCGCGCAGCGCGGCATGCATCGCCGGGCGCGATACCTTCCGCAGCACCCATGTGGCCCGCGAGATGCAGGCTATGTATCGTCAGGCGATTGCTGCACAACCAGCACAGCCGGCAGTGGCAAGAGGATCACAATGAGCCGCTTCTGCTATATTGCCTACCCAACCAGCCTGCAACTGCAATCAGCCAATGCGATCCAGACATGGAGCACCCTGCGGGCATTGCGTGAACTGGGGCACGACCCACTCGTGATCATCGCACGCTGGCAGGGTGGGGCATCACGCTTCGATGAGGTCGGCGCACT
>CALLZL010000505.1 GCA_937859575.1 uncultured Chloroflexota bacterium | reverse complement strand
CCTCCGCTCCGCCAGGACGATGGCGCTGCCCGATGGGGGGTGGGGCGATGAGGAGGTATATTTTGATGCCCGCCACTACCCGCCACGCCGGCCGATGCTGGATCCGCTGAGTGGGCTGGTGTTCGCCGTTGGCGTGGCTGCCATCCTGCGTGCCGGCAGTACCCGGCACACCCTGCTGCTGTTCGGCTGGCTGGCGCTCGGCCTGACGCCCGGCATCCTCAGTGGCGATGCACCGCACGCCATGCGAGCCATCGGCGCATTGCCGCCCACCATTGCACTTGCCGCTATTGGCCTCGACCGGCTGCTGCGGGCGATCCCACAGCAACGGCAATCCTTGATTCTTGCCGCCGGGCTGGCAACGGCCCTGATCTGGAACCCTCTGATATATCTGCAGGCTGCCACCGATCTCCCCAGCCTGTACGATAAGTTCGACGCCGCTGAAACGACGCTTGGCCGCGCAGCACGCTACGCCGCCCGGCACAACGACCCGAACGAGCCATACCAGATCTATCTGTTCGAAACCACGGCAATCAAGAATGTGACGACCTTCCTGACGAGTGATGTGGCTATCGGGATCTTCGATGGAGTGCGTTTTGTGCCACAGCCCGGCCCACGCGTGCTGTTGCTGCTGCCCGGTGATGCCGGAGCCGCCGCCGAAGCACAGGCACTGGCATTGCTCGGCCCGGATGCCCGCCTGTTGCGCAGCGGCCCGCCGCGCCCCGATATCGATGTGCCGATCTACCGCCTGTATGGCAGCGGCTCCACGGCTGAAGCGTTCGCCGCACAGCTGCCATTACCATAGGCTACCCAAACAGGAAGGTCGATCCGTTCTGCAGACAACCTATCGAAGGAGATTCTTACATGGATCCATGGATCGCCCGCGGGCGCTACATCCTCGGCGGGGTACTGGCACTTCTGGCGCTGATCTATCTGGCCGAGCGCCTGGTGTATCATTCGGTGGTGAGAACCAGCAGCCTGAGCAGTTCGATCCTGACGGCTGCCATTCTGGCCGGTATTGGCGCTCTGATCTGGCGCGGCTTCGACTGGCTGCGCTTCGTCCTGGCCGGCTATTTCATCCTCAACGGCCTGGGCAGCCCCAGCGGCATGGCAGCGGTGTATGGCGCGGGGCTCAGCACACTGATCGCATTCGCGCTGCTCGCGGCGCATCTCGCCGGCGCGGCGGCGATTGCCTTCGCACCCGGCATCCGCGCCTTTGCCCGCCATCAGCGTCACCGCAAGGCGGCGCCACCACCGGCTGCTTGATTAGAGCTGCCGCTTGATCATCCACAAACAAGATAGAGGAATGTTATGTCGCATCATCAGGAAGTATCGACACCGGCATGGGCCGAATCGCATCCACGGCCGCAGTTCGCCCGCCAACACTGGATCGATCTGTGTGGCACATGGCAGTTTGCCTATGACGATGCCGATATCGGGCGGAATGCCGGCTGGATGCACGATGCAGCACCCTTCGACCGCGAGATTATCGTGCCCTTCCCACCTGAGTCACCGGCCAGCGGCATCAACGACACCGGCTTCCATCCGGTGCTCTGGTATCGACGCACCTTCCACGCCCCGCAGGCGGCCGGCGAACTGCTGCTGCTCCATTGCGGCGCGATCGATTACTCCGCCGAGGTATGGGTCAATGGTGCCCTGGTCGCCGCCCATCAGGGCGGCCATACACCATTCAGTGCCGATATTACCTGGGCACTGCGCAACGATCTGCCAGAACAGGTGATCGTCATTCGGGCCGAAGATCAGGCAGCCGATCTGACACAGCCACGCGGTAAGCAGTACTGGGAAGCCCAACCTTCGCGCATCTGGTACCACCGCACCAGCGGGATCTGGCAGCCGGTATGGCTCGAACCGCTGCCGCAGCTGCATTTCGCCGATGTTCGCTGGACACCCAACGCCGAGCAGAGTCGCATCGGCCTGCAGTTGCAGCTGAACCGTGCCCCGCAGCATCCGGTTCACATACGGGTACACCTCAGCATGCACGGCACGACCCTGGCCGACGATACCTACACTCTTGCCGATGCCGAATTGTCACGCGAGATCGTGCTGACGCCGCACGGCATGCTGCACAGCACCCGCGAACTGCTCTGGTCACCCGATCATCCAAACCTGATCGACGCAACACTCACCCTCACGGCAAGCGACGGCACCACCGACACCCTGCAGAGCTATATCGGCCTGCGGAGTGTCGGGGTCGCCAATGGGCGCTTTCTGCTCAACGATCGCCCCTTCTACCTGCGCATGGTGCTCGAACAGGGGTACTGGCCCGCATCACACCTCGCCGCCCCCGATGCGGCCGCATTACGGCACGAGGTTGAGCTGATCAAAGCACTCGGGTTCAATGGTGTGCGAATCCATCAGAAGGTCGAAGATCCACGCTTCCTCTACTGGTGCGATCGCTTGGGCGTGGTGGTCTGGGGCGAGATGGCCAATGCGTATGTCTTCTCGGCTACCGCCGTTGCCCGGCTGACCCGCGAGTGGATGGAGGTGCTGCAGCGCGACTACAGCCATCCATGTATCATCGCATGGGTTCCGCTGAACGAAAGCTGGGGCGTACCAAACCTCGAACGCACCCCGGCACAGCAGGAGTATGTGCGATCCCTCTATCACCTTACCCGGGCGCTCGATCCGACCCGCCCGGTGATCGGCAACGACGGCTGGGAAAACCTGGCGGGCGATATTCTGGGCATCCATGATTACGCCCCCAATGGCACGATGCTGCTGGCACGCTATGGCAGCAGCGAGGCAATTGCCCATACCTTACGTGAAGTACAACCGTCGTTCCGCTCGATTGTACTACCGGAATATGCGCAAAGGGGCCAGCCGGTGATGTTGACCGAGTTCGGCGGAATCAGTTATGCACCACAGGCCGGTCAGGCATGGTTCGGCTATGGTACCGTCGATAGCCAGGAAGCGTATCTGGCCAGGTACGAAGAGCTGATCAGCGCCATTCTGGCATGCCCGGCGATCGTTGGCTTCTGCTATACGCAGCTCACCGATACCGTGCAAGAGACCAACGGGCTGCTGAGCGAAACTCGCGTGCCGAAACTCGACCCTGCAGCTATTCGCGCCATAACCCAGCGGCCGTCGGGTGCGGTGCCGGGCGAGGTGATGGCAAAACTGCGTGCCACGCTGCTGGAGCAGCAGCGTACAGATTGAACTACAGGGTGGATGGTGGCGGGGGCAGGCCCACCGCGACACGGTGGGCTGCGCGCGCATCTTGCGCGCATGCGGGCGGGACGCCCGCGCTCCCAGGATGCAGATGATTATTGGGACCGCGCATCTTGCGCGCATGCGGGCGGGACGCCCGCGCTCCGAAGGATCAGCCATTATGCACCAAGCAAGCGGGCGATATCGGCGGCAAAGCGCACCTCAGAATCATCCTGCGGCGCGTAGCCCAACACCTTACGCGCATTGGTGATACTCCAGAAGGTGCGCGCATTATTCGAGACACCATAGACGATCTGGAATGGCACGCCATGCTCATCGGTGATATCGGCAACCTCGATCGCTTTGCAGAAGAGTTGCTGCAGATCACGCTCGCTGATATACCCCGCCAGCTCGCGTATATAGCGGTGGCGCGGCTGATGCTCAAAGGCCGCGCCATCAATCTCACGCGGCACAACAATCCGGATGTGGATGTTTTCGAGCTTCGCACCCAGCCCACCAGACGCATAGACAAACCCGAGGGTCTCGTAGGCTGCCTTCGCCCAGCCGTACAGACTATTGGGGCGCGGGTAGTCCTCCGGGCTCACCCGGTCACGCAGGCCGGCAAAGTAGGGCTCTTCGTACCATTTGGCGGCCTGATTGGTGCTGGCAGCAACCACGCGCCGCACACCATGATCAACCGCGAGTTGGTATACCCGCTGCATCATGTCGATATTACGCCGCTCGGCATCATACTGTGCCTGCGGGGTGTCGCCGCCTGGCCGGATGTAGCCGCAGTGCACCACGACATCGACCTCGGCGAAGAATGCTGCGGCGGCTGGATCGGTGAGCAGATCGACAACCTCAACCCCCTCGACCACGGTGCCGGCCCGATTCTCGCGCCGCACGTCGATCAACTGCAGCTCGTAGCGTTCACGAAAGGCAGGCAGTAATTGCCCTGCAATATACCCGGCAGCACCGGTCATCAAGACCCGTAATCGATTCATCAATCTCCTCTCGTCGCCGGCAACGAAACAACCTGCAGCACCCCATCGGCCGTGCCGATCAGCAGCGGCTGGCCTGCACCAGGCCCGGCAGGTGCAGCGACGGCTGTCAATTCGCCGGCCACCGCCACCCCAGGCTCACACACCACCCATGTGCTGCCGCCGTCGTCAGAACGCAGCAGTGCCGTATCCGTCAGCGCAAGGAGGGTCGGCTGTGCCGGAAACACCGGATCGATCAGCAGAGCATTCACCGCCTCGGTCAGCGCGGTAGCTGCCCATTCGCGCCCACCGTCACGCGAGATAAAGCAACCAGTAGCGCTCCCGGCGAACAGCGTACCATCGCGTGCAAAGTCAGGCGAGATCGCCAGGCTCAGCACCGGTGCCTGTTCGGTTGGGAAATCGGTCGCATGCCAGAAGCGGCCACGGTTGGTGCTGTAGAAGATGCCGCTCTCGCAACCGGCAAACACTCGCCCATCGTGTGCGAAATCGGGCGAGATCGCCAGGCAGAGGATACTGTGGTCGAAGAGACCAATATTCCATGCCTGCCATGTTGTGCCGCGATCAAACGAAACAAACACCCCATCTTCCATGCTGCCGGCCAGCACCGTTCCATCGGCGGCAAAATCCGGCGACACCGCCAGTGTTGCCGGAAACGGCGGCGGCGATCCGAACGGCACGCTGCTCCAGGTGGCACCGGCATCGAGCGACACCACGATCCCGCCCGGTGCCCCGGCAAAGATAGCGCCATCGGCGGTTGCCGCGACACATGTCAGCGGCAGCGGTACCGCGATCGGCAGTGTATCGAGTGCGTCACGCCAGCTTTCCCCACTATCGTCGGAACGCAGCAGGCCGCTACCGCATGCCGCATACCATGTGCCGTGTGCGCTGCTCGCCAGCCCATACACTGTATCAGCTACCATCATCGGCTATACCACCACATCAACCGCAGCACCACGCCGTGCCGCTTCGAGAGCCGCCTCGATCACGGCCATATTCGCCAGGCCGCGCTCCCCCGAAATAACCGGTGTGGTACCATCGAGAATACAGGCCGATACATGTTCGATCTGCGGCACATACACATTCACCCGTGGCAACGTGAAGCTGGTAATCTCGTTGCCGCGCTGCAACGCCAGATTGCCGGCGAATTCCCGCCCCCACCATTCGCTGCTCCAGATCCGCCCGTGGGTGCCCTGGATCTCAAGGCCGTTCTGGTAGCACGAATAGTGTGCCTGCAGCGTGCCATGCGCCCCGGAAGCAAACTCCAGCAGCATGGTTCCGCTCACATCGCCGGCATAGGCCGCAAAGCGGCTACCAACCAGTGCCGAAACCCGCCGCACCGGGCCGGCCAGGCGTGTGATGGCATCAACCGCATGCACCCCCATGTCGATCAGTGCACCGGTTCCCGACGCAAGCATGTCGCGCTGCAGCCAGGTTTCATCCGGCTCGGCACGGAACGAAGCCGAAATGCCGGCACTCACGATCTCGCCGATCGCACCCTGCTCGATCAGTTCACGTGCCTTGACCATCGGTGCGGTAAACTCCATGCACTGCGCCACTGCCAGCACCACGCCGGCGGCCTTGGCCGCATCGACCATCTGCCGGCAATCGGCCACCGAAAGTGCCATCGGCTTCTCGCTGATCACATGCAGCCCACGCCGGGCGGCCGCCACCGCATGCGCCGCATGGTGCACCAGCGGCAATACCAGAAAGACCCCATCGATCACACTGGTGTCGATCGCATCGATCGATGTATAGTGGTGCGTTGCACCAACCTGCGCCGCCGCCTGCGCACCACGCTCGGGATCACGGCTCACAATCGCCGTCAGTTCGGCATTCTGCCCAAGCCGTACGCCACGTGCGATCCATTCAAGGGCGAAGTTACTCGTGCCGACTACCGCCCAGCGTACCTTCTTCATGGTTGTTCCTTACATACAGTACGTCACGAAACAGACTATGGCTCAAAACAGAGTTCCGGCAAGCGCGGATGCACCATCACATCAATCGTTAATGCCAGCGCAGCACTGGCAACCGCACTATGCAACGCCGCTTCCAGCGTACCGGCCGAATCGATGATTCCGGCCGGAATCATCTCGACGACCCGGCCCTGCCGGATATCGAACCCATACCCCGGCCCGGCCTGTTCGATGGCATACAGCTGCGGTTCCGGCTCGTAGCCCGCATTGCTCAGCATGACGCGAATCGGCTCAACCAGTGCTTGTTGCAGGATCCGTTACGCCATCCGCTCATCGAGATCGCCGGCTGCCGCCGCTCGTTCTTGCAGCGCTGCGCGACACGCCAGCAACGCAACCCCACCCCCAGCCACCACGCCTCTCCCGACTGTCGCCCGCAGCGCATCAAGCGTGCGTTTGGCCAGTTCCTTGCGTGCGCTGATCTCAACCGTACTGACACCACCCACCCACAAGACGGCCGTTCCGCCCAGCAGCTTGCCGATCCGATCGCGTATCTTCCGCTGCGTATCGGTATCGTCGGTATGCCCATATGCCACACGCAGCGCCGCAACATGACGCTGCAACACGCGTGGATCGCCCTTGCCGCCA
>CALLZL010000504.1 GCA_937859575.1 uncultured Chloroflexota bacterium | reverse complement strand
GCGCCGCCACACCCGAGTGCTTTGTGGATATTCGAGTTGACTTCGCCAAAAAAGGCACCGACCACCGGCGGATCATCGAGATCTTCAACGACGGCCAGCCGTGGTGCCGGCCCGGCGGCTTCGATATAGTGCCAGTAGTCGGCCCGCGATGCCGGCCCGCGGGCGCCTGGTTCGTGGGCGGCAACTACCCGTGCCGTGACGGCATAGCCGATTGCAGGTGCAAGGCTAGGGAACATCTGACGCACTTCGGGCCCCATGTAGCCTGCCGTACGCGGCTGAAGGTTGAATGTCTCGATCGCATTCGCAATCGCAGGGGTCGGGATCCGGCGTAACACCTCGAGTTCATTAGCGGTTAATGCGTCCACGTGCTTCTCCTGTGTATTCAGCAGTAAAGTGATAGCTGCCGGCACCCACCCGGTAGATCGCATGGGTCGCGTTCCGGTCGATGAGGCTCACACCCGCAGCATCTTCGGCGGGTCGTTCACCTTCATGCACTACGCCGGCGGTGTCGGCCGGCACATAGACCGTTGCATAGCTGTTAGGTGGTACGCTTAGCTGCCAGTCGAAGGTGTCGCCATCGCTGCGCCAGTCACTTGCAATCCGGCCGTATGGCCCGTCGAGCGTAGCCCATGCCGAGGTTAACTTGCCGCCTGGTTGTGGCCGCATCACCACATGGCGGTAGCCGGGTTGTGCCGGATCAAGATCGATCCCGGCAACTGTGCTATACAGCCATGCACCGATGGCACCATAGGCATAGTGGTTGAACGAGTTCATACCGGCATCCTGAAAGCCATGTTCCTCGGTCCAGCCATCCCAGCGTTCCCAGATCGTGGTGGCACCTTTCGTGACCGAATAGAGCCACGAAGGCCAGTTCTGCTGGTGCAGCAGGTCGTAGGCAACATCAAGCCGGCCGGCATTGGTGAGCACTTCGGTGATATATGGCGAACCGACGAACCCGGCCGAGAGGCGGTTGTGGCGTCGGCGAATATCGTTCACCAGTTCGTCGGCGGCGATCGAGCGCTGGTCTTCCGGCAGGAGCTCAAAGTGCAGTGCCAGGATGTAGCCGGTCTGGGTCTGGCCGGCAACTAACCCGGCCGGAGTGACGAAGCGGCGCTGGAAGGCACTGCGCACACGCTCGAAGAGCACCTGGTAACGGGCGGCATCGTCGGTGCGCCCGAGTAGTGCGGCGATCTTCGCCATCAGATGGCTGCTATGGGCGAAGAAGGCGGTTCCGATCAGATCTTTCGGCGTCTCGGCGTTGATCGAAAGCCAGTCGCCAAACCCCATCCAGCCCGAATAGCCGTCGTAACACCGAATACCATCGCGGCTGGTCTGTTCGAGGAAGCTTATATAGCGTGCCATTGAGTCGTAGCGCTCTTCCAGCACCGCGACGTCACCATAACAGAGGTAGAGTGTCCAGGGGCAGATCACACCAGCATCGGCCCATGCCGGCCCACCATCTTCATGCACAATGCCGGTGAAGGGTGCCACTGGCGGGTAAGCGCCCGATTCGGCCTGCGAATCCTCCAGGTCGCGCAACCAGCGGCTGAAGAAGCTACTCACATCCATGTTAAAGGCGGCCGTGCGAATAAACACCTGGGCATCACCCGTCCAGCCGAGGCGCTCATCACGCTGCGGGCAGTCGGTCGGCACATCGACGAAGTTGCCCTTCTGACCCCAGACGATATTGCGCTGTAGCTGGTTGATCAGCGGATCGGAACAGCCGAAGGTGCCGGTCGGAGCAGTGGCGGAATGAACGACCACACCGGTGATCGCATCGGTGTGTGGCCGGCCGGGGTAACCGCTCACTTCAACATAGCGGAAGCCATGGAAGGTGAAGCGTGGCTCGTAGATCTCGGTGCCGTCGCCGCGCAGCGTGTAATGATCCGTCTGGCGAGCACTGCGCAGATTGGCGGTGTAGATTGTACCGTCGGGGTTGAGCACCTCGGCAAAGCGCATGGTGATCGTCGTGCCGCGTTCGCCGCGTACCCGTAGCCGCATCCAGCCGACCATATTCTGCCCCAGGTCGAAGATCCAGCGGCCTCGCACTTCGCGGGGATCCGCAATCGGCCGCAACTCCTCGATCCGCCGGACATCCGGTGCGCGCATGGCGCTCAGGGCAATGCCTGGATCGGGCATCGGTTGTGCCGGTAGCCAGCCATGTGCCTCATAGCCGGCGCGATCCCATGCGCCCAATTCAAGCCGCGCATCATAACTCTCGCCATGCTGCATGTCGGATTCAAGGATCGGCCCGAAACGTACCTGCCACTGTTCATCACTTATTACCAGATCACGGCTGCCATCGGCATAGCGGATCTCAAGCTGCGCCAGCAGCTGTGGCCGGTCGCCGTAGCGTTGCCGCCCGCGCCAATCGACCGATCCGCTATACCAGCCGTCGCCTAGTATTACGCCGATTACATTCTCGCCGTCACCCAGCAATTCGGCGACATCATACACCTGATACTGTACGCGGGTGTGGTAATCCGTCCAGCCGGGGGCGAAGATCGCCTCGCCGACACGACGGCCATTGATCGTGCATTCATACAGCCCGAGCGCGGTGATATACAGGCGAGCAGCGGCAATCGGTCGCTCGACCGCAAAACTCCGGCCCAAAAACGGGGCCGGAATACCACCCCGCGCCCCCCCGGCCCGCCCGGCCGCCCCC
>CALLZL010000503.1 GCA_937859575.1 uncultured Chloroflexota bacterium | reverse complement strand
TGGGATGATGGCTATCTTGAGGGGAAGCACGATGGGCAGTGAGGCCAGATACTTCTCAGTTTCAACTTTCATCTTTCAGCTTCCCCTCGTTTGCTCGGGGGCGTCAGCTCCTTGATCGTCCGCCCGGCAGCTGAGTCGGCGATCAGAGTCTCCAGGCGTCGCTGGCGCGTTTCTTCTTTCTTCGCGTTCATGACCCAGCGGATCGCCGCCTGGCGATACGAAGGCGGACGGGCGCTGAAAAAGGCCCAGGCTTCCTCGTTGGCCCGGAATTGTGCCTCAGACGTCGCATCAAACGTCGCTTCGTGGCGCTGCTCATACGAGTAGACGGCCGTGCGCTCATCGCGCCGGCGCGCAAACGCCGCCAGCCCAGCCGGGCGCATCCGGCCCTCGGCTGTGAGTACCGCGACCCGCGCGACATTAACCGCGCTCCAGTTGCTGCCGGGCTTGCGCGGCGTGAAGCGGATGCGATAGCGCTGCGCGTCGATCGTCTTCCGCAGACCATCGATCCAACCAAAGCAGAGCGCTTCATCGACTGACTCCGGCCAGGTGATGCTGGGCTGGCCAGAATCCTTCTTATAGTAGCCGACCCATAGCTCCCTGGCCGAGGCGTGGTGTTCCTCCAGCCAGGCCTCGAATGCTGCCGGCGTTGCGAAAAAGATCGCCGCTTCGGCCCGGTCATGATCGTGCATGTGTGCCTGTCTATAGCTGCACTTTCGCCTGCTCGACATAACGGCGCGGCATGGCCAGCGAGGCCCAGCCGCCGTCCTCCCGAAGTGCGAGCAGATCGGTACCGCCGGCAATATGCAGCCCACCGCTGCTGCGGTTACCGAGCAGGAGCATCCCTTCTGCAACAGCCGCCTTTATTGTAGCGCACACTCGACCAGGATTCTTGGAATCTCGACGCCGTTTTCCCGGCCTTCGGTGAGTGTCGCCTCGATATCCGGCGCAAGGATGGCAACGACATCAGCGAGGTTTCCAGAGCCTTTTCCACTCGATGTCGGTTGCACAGCGCTCATATCGCTACTTCTGCGTCGCCTCGATCCGTTTCCGGGTCGCCGCAACAATGGGGAGAGTCGCCGAATCGGGGTACGGCGCGACACTGCTCACATTGATTTCACAGAGCACATACGTATCGACACCGCTGGCATCTTTCGGGCCAAGCAGGAAGTCACAGTCCCACAGGATCGGCAGGCGCTCGGTCGGGATGGCAAGGATATGCAGTAGCTCTGGGAGCCACTCCTGCTCCAGCCGCCCCTTGATTTCCTGAAACTCCGGCTGGGTAGGCGGGTAGTAGAGCCGCGGGCCTGGCTGAGGCGCCTCGCTTGCCGCTGCGCCGGGCGGCGCCGGGTAGAGCGCATTGATCGCCTGGTGCCCGAAGCCGGTCACCCGATCCTGTACCAGATAGCAGCGGATCATCCCCTCCGGCAGGCGCTCCTGATATGCCTGGTCGATCATGCGACCGTCGCCGGCGAAGTAGCTCGCGCAGCGGTGGAAGAAGGCCTCTAGCGACAGCGCCTCTTCGATGGAGCCGCGCTGGGCGTGCCGCACCAACACCATACTGTCGGGCTGCAGGGCTGTTCGCGGCGCAGAGGGCGGGAGGGATACTTTCCAGACCCCGATCCCACTATGGCCGCGGTACTGCTTCAACACACGGGCGCTGCCCGTCGCCAGCCGCAGCGGCAGCTCGTGCTGGAGTTGCGCCAGGCTGTGGTAGAGGTGGACGTCAGAGCCCCAGCCCAGGCTGCGGGTTGTGTAGAGCACCTCCTTCGTACCCAACTGGAGGATGATGTCGGGATGGGTGCTCACGAACACGCCGGCGTCGGCAACCTCCCGCAGCAGCGCATCGAGCAGGCTGCGATCTCGGCCACCCTCGATCGGGTTGTGCCACACGAGCACACCATTGACCTGGAGGAGCTGGTTACGAACCGCGTCGCGCAGATCATCGTGGTAGACCGCCGACTCCGCCTGGATTCCGCCCTCAGCAAAGGCACGGAAGAGGGGCGCGAAGCGGTTATTCTCTGCGGTCGCGTTGCGCCGGGCTTCGGCATCACCAGGGTAGAGGATCGCTACATAGAGCGGGTGTCCATCAGTCATGATCGCTTCTCCGTTGTATCGTTTGAAGCCATACTATCAGGTGTTGCTCGATGCACAGGTATGCGCCGTGCAGATCCTGGCTCGGCGCCGGCACATCGTCCCAACTCTCCCAGTGTCGTGGCACGGCCGGTAGCGCATCTTGATCACAGCCGAGGGAGATGATCGAGGTCGCCTCCGCGAGCATGGTCGCGGTCACCCGTTGCGGCTGCGCGATCGGCAGCGCCAACCCTTCCTCGCTGAGTAATCTGCGCACGTGTGGGGCGATTTCAGGGTCAGGCTCAGTACCGGCACAGACCGCCAACAGCGCACGGCCATGCGCCGTCGCCATGCGCCGACAGAGCGCAGCGGCGAGCACGCTCTTTGCCGCGCCGTGAGGGCACAGAAACAGCACCGTTTCGTAGTCCATGCGCGCTCCTAACGCAGCAGGAGCAGCCCGGCAAGCGCCGCGCCGCCGATAATTGCCAGCACCGACCAGCGGGACTTCCAGCGATAGGCGATGCCCAGGGCCGCCAGAAAGAGCGCGGCGCGAATCGGGTCGATGAGCAGGGCCGGAGGCAGCTGAAGCGCCGGGG
>CALLZL010000502.1 GCA_937859575.1 uncultured Chloroflexota bacterium | reverse complement strand
GCTCGATGGCATGGCGAATCATCGGTGCCCGCAGTGTGACAAGTGTTCCACCCGGTGCGCGGAAGCGTACCACACCATCTTCGCCTGTTTCGACATGGGCTGCCGAGGCCAGTTGCAGGCCATGCAGATTGTGAGTTGCCAGATCACGAGCCACCGGCACTTCGCTGCGGCAGAGCAGCGTCTCACGAAACTGGCGGTTGGTCAGAAAATCGAGGTACTGTTCGAGAGCAATCTGATTGGGTGCAATCGCTTCGAGCTGTGCCGCAATCGGCCGGGGCAGAGTTGCCGTCAGCGACGACGGCAGATGCGAGTCGACGAGGTATTGCAGCCGGTGTTGCGCCGCACGTTCAACGAAATCGGTCAGATACACCGGTTCGTTATAGGCGTCGAGATGTTCATGGACGAGATAGTAGTCGGGCCGGTCGCGCAACACGTCATGCTCTTGCGCCAGGAGTTGCTGATAGAGTTCGAGGCGTGGCATATGCGGCACGAGTTGGTCGGTTGCGGTTGTCAGGAATGTCAGCAAGGCACGCGACTGATGAATACGCTCTTGTTGGGTCGTGAAAAAGCGGCTGTGGCGCACCAGCATGTCGCGCACCATGCCGCGTATATGCCAGCCGGGGTAGGTGTTGTAGCTAACCAGCGCGATCCCCTGCGGTGCAAGATGGCGGCGGATCACTTCAAAGAGTGTCTGCTGAACTTCAGGCGGTACCCACGAATAGATCCCATACGCAATGATATAGTCGAAACTGCCGAAATCTGCACCAATTGCCTGAATATCACGCTGTTCGAGGGTGACATTCTGCAGCCCGAGCGTATTGCGTAACTCGCGCGCCGTATCGATCTGGCGTTGCGACAGATCGATGCCATAGAATGTGCTGTGTGGTAGTGTCGCCGCCATCGCCAGGAGATTACCGCCGTCGGCACAACCGATTTCGAGCACCCGGCACTGCTGTGGTGCAGCCGGCCGCATGCCGAGCAGGGTCGCCAGTGCATACAAATGCCCGGGGTAGGTGGAAGGCAGTGCGACACTCTGGTATGGCACCGCATCGTAGCTCTGCTGCAGGTCGTGCTCGGTCATGGTTGGTCTTTCATAGCGGCAACGACGGAGCCAGCGATGGTTCCGTCGTTGCCGCAGACGTAATTGCCTGATGCTAGAGCCAGATGCAAAACGATTGATCATTGGAGCCGTGCGCATCTTGCGCACATGCGGGTGGGACGCCCGCGCTCGCAGGATACGGCTGACTCAAGGTTTCTGCACCTAGCTATAGAGCAGTTCGCGGAGTGCCTGAATTGCCAGGCGCATACCGGCTTCGCCACTGAAGCCGCCCGAAGGCCCGGCAACCTGCAGATGCGGTTCGAGGGTGAGGAACCCCTCGTAACCCCGTGCATCAAGCGCCGCCAGGAGCGCCGGAATCGCACCATCGCCCTGGCCGGCCGGGCGCACGCCGCCGTCGGCAAACACGGCATCTTTAATATGCACATGGGTTACATAATCGGCCAGCAGTGGCCAGGCGACCTCCATCGGGCGTACGCCACACTGCACAAAGTTGGCCGGATCGAACGCCATGCGCAGCGCCGGTGAGTCGATCGTTGCCAGCAGGTCGTGGCAGCGTTCGGCGGTATCGCCATAGATCTCTTTTTCGTTTTCGTGTACCAGTGTCAGGCCAAGCTGGCCGGCGCGGGTAGTGAGCGCTCCCATGCGGGCCAGCACTTCGCTGCGCCGCGTATCGGCCTCACCGGCGGCGATAAAGAACGAAAAGATCCGAATCTTTCGTGTTCCAAGCACATCAGCCGCCGCTGCTGCCCGGTCGAGGCGTTCGAGTTCGAACGACGGCGGCTGATCGAGGGCTGATTTGCCGATCGGGCTGCCGATCGCCGAAACGCCAAAGCCGTAGGTATCGAGCAGTGCCCGGGCGCGGCGCAATTCAGCAGCGTCGAGGTCGAGCACATTCTTGCCCCAGGCATTGCGTAGTTCAAGAAAGAGCACCCCCTCGGAGGCCAGCACAGTAAGCTGCGTTTCGAGCTCGGCATCGATCTCATCGCCAAAGGCACTCAGGGTGAAGATGGCATGTGTCATGATTCTTCCTGTTTCTCCGCTCTGGGCGGTAGCTGCGCCCTACTGGATATCGGCCAGATACCTGCGCAGCACGGCGGCATGCTGCGGCAGGGCGATCTCGGGTGCAGCAAGCTCGGGATGCCACTTCTTTTCCCATTCGACGGCGATCCAGCCGTTATATCCGGCGGCATGCAGCGCGGCGAGAATGTCGCGCGTCGGTACCCGCCCTTCGCCAAGCAGCGTCAGATCCCAGTTCGAGCCGCCATCCGCCGGTGGCTTGCCATCCTTGATATGCACATGCAGCACCCGCCCCTGCAACCGCCCCAGGGTTTCGGCGGTTGTCTCACCCACGCCATATGGATGCAGCAGATCCCACAAGGCACCGGCGGGCGGGCCTGCCTCAAACACCCGTGCCCCGGCAGTGCCAGGGAACAAGGCATCGTGCGTTTCGAGCGCAACCGCCACTCCGAGTGTCTGGCCATACGCGGCAATCGGCGCCAGGGTGGCAGCTGCCGCTGCGAGTGCCTCGGTTTCGGCAGTACCGGCGGGCGGCCCGGCAAAGACGCGGATCAGCGGTGCGCCCCACTCGGCCGCGAGTTCGAGTAGTGCTCTGGCATCGGCGATCTGTGCGGCGCGGGCGGCGGCATCCGGTTGCGCAATACGCACCGAGGTGTCGAGGCAGATCACCGGTAGCCCGGCAGCGGCCAGAGCGTTCCGCACGCGCCGCCGTTCGGCCGTCGGCAGATCCGGCCCGATGACATTGCCGTCGAGCAGGCGTAGTTCCAGCCCTTCGTAACCGTTCTGCTGCGCTGCATCAATCACCTGCTCCAGCGTCCATTCTGGGCAGGCCAGGGTTGTGTAGGCTAATCGCATAATGTACTCCTTGAGAACTCAGGCTATGGCGGGTGCATCGACATAGCATGGATTCCGATCACGAGCGGTTCTGCCATCGATGATGCCGCGATATGCGTGGCATATCACGGCACGCCGCTATGCCCATTGCTCACGCATAAACGCCAGGGCCGCCGGTGCCTCGGCATCAAGATCATCCCAGCTGCATTCGGCAGAAATGCGGGCATCATAGCCAACCTGATGCAACACCGCCATGAACCCGGCATAATCATACCCGCCTTTGCCGGGGGCTTTGCGCCCGCCATCGGCGACATGCACATGCACCAGCAGTGGTGCGGCGGTGATCACCGAGTCGAATGGGTCGCGTTTCAGCGCGATATGGGGCAGGTCGGCGGCGCTCTGCCCACCCGCCCGCCCCCGATCGCGAGTGGAACTGTATGACTCGGCAACCGAGTTGAACACATTTGATTCACCACGGTTGAGATGTTCGAGGGCCAGTGTGATCCCGGCTCGCCCAGCTTCGTCGCCGGCAAGAGCCAGTGCATCGGCCAGCTGATCAAGTGCCGCAGCACGCTCCATGCTATCGGGGATCTGCCGTGCGGCACCGCTTCCCAGCACCACCACACTTGCCCCTAGCCAGGCCATGCGCTGAAATGCCGAACGCAGGTAGCCGCGTAGCGCCGCCAGATCGGCATGTGGCCCGACCAGCGGCAGCGTTGCCGGAACCAGCACATTAAATGCTTCAGGGCGAATCGGTGCGGCGGCAATTGCTCGAAGTGCCGGCATCGCCGTGCGGTCATCCTCCATCGGTAACACCGCCCGTGCCGGAAGCTCACAATAGTCGAACCCGGCGCGTGCAATACTATCAATCTGCTCGGGTGCAACACAGACGCCAAAACGCATACCATACTCCTTCAGCTATCGTCCACTGTCAGGGGCGACACTCACACCACTGCGGGCCGATTGATAGGCTGCCAGCACCAGCGCCAGCGAGCGCCGCCCTTCGGCCCCACCGACCAGCGGTGTGCGCCCGGTACGAACCGCGTCGGCCATGTCGGCGATGATGCGAGTGTGGCCGGCGGTGCTGATACCGGTCGGGCTGGCTCCGGCCCCGGCTCCGGCCAGTTCGCTCGCCTGAGCCAGCGGTGTGATTCCGTCGATCCCCCAGCGCAATACCTGTTCGCCTTCGATCTGTACCCCACCACGTTCTCCATAAATCTCGACACGGTGGGGG
>CALLZL010000501.1 GCA_937859575.1 uncultured Chloroflexota bacterium | reverse complement strand
ACGGCGACCACCGAGATCTACGCTCTTTCCCTACACGACGCTCTTCCGATCTATCAGCAGCCACAGGCACCCATGCCGCCGCAGGGGTATTATCAGCAGCCGATGGGCCCAGGTATGCACCACGGCGGTTGGGGCCAGCATGGGCCGAGGTTCTTGTTTGGGCCGCTTATGGTCATCGGTGGATTGCTGAAACTGCTCTTCTTCGGCCTGTTGCTCGTTGGCCTGCTGAAACTGCTGGGGATCTGGCGTGGGCCACGTGGGCCGTGGGGTCGGTGTCGCGAACACCCTGACCGGCAGCCGGATCCGGCAGCGGATCAGCCGGCCGCTGGGGCACCGCAGGCCAGGCCAGGCAATGAGCCGCCATTTACCGGCGCAACGACGAGCCTGTAAGCACGGATTCGCCCGGATGAACACGATAGTGGCTGCCGTGTTCATCCGGGCAGCAGGGAAACAACCATGACACGCACCATTCTGGTCGTTGATGATGAACCCGGCATCGTGGCAATCGCCCGTGATTACCTCGACCGTGCCGGGTTTCGTGTTATTACCGCCGGCGATGGCCAGGCAGCATTGCGCATGGCACGTAGCGAGCAGCCGGCGCTGCTGGTGCTCGACCTGATGCTGCCGATTCTTGATGGCCTCGATGTCGCGCGGGCGCTACGCGAAGATCCGGCCACCCGGCGCATGCCGATCATTATGCTGACCGCCAGGGTGGAAGAAGCCGACCGGCTGATCGGGCTGGAACTCGGTGCCGATGATTATGTCACTAAGCCATTTAGCCCACGCGAACTAGTAGCGCGGGTACGGGCGGTGCTGCGGCGCAGCGATGGTGACCGCGAGCAGGGTAGTATCCTGCAGCATGGTGCATTGACGATCGACATGCAACGACGACGTGTGCGGCGTAACGGCAGTACTATCGAACTGACGGCAACCGAATTCGATCTGCTCGCGATCCTGGTACGCGAGCCGGGGCGCCCATTCAGCCGTGTACAGTTGCTCGAACTTGCCTATGATCTGGCGTATACCGGTTTCGACCGTACCGTTGATGCGCATATCAAGAACCTGCGGCGCAAGATTGAGCCGGATCCGCGCAACCCGCGATACATCCTGACCATCTATGGGGTGGGGTATAAGTTTGCCGATGATCTGGAGTAGTGTGTGAAACCATGGCGGCGACGCGGCAAACCGCGTATCTTCTGGCTCATCCTGGCCTCGTTTGCCTCGGTGATCGGCATCGGCTTCTGCGGCATGCTGCTGTTTGCCGGCCTGCTGTTGGCACGCATTATGCCGGATGGGATGGCTACCGGGGCATACGACGACTGGCAGGCGATGATCGACGGCTATGCTGCGGTGCTGGCCGATTATTATGTTGCCAACGATGCCAGCTGGCAGGGGGTTGAAACGCGCCTGAATGCACCACCGCTGGCCGGCCCGACCAACTTCGTCGGCTATGCGCTGCTGGATGCCCGCGGACACCTGGTTGCCAGCAACCTGCAGCCGGCACCGCAGGCCCCGGATGCGCCGCTACCACCGCTACCGCCGGGAAGCATGCAACGACCGATTATGATCGATGGGCAACACATAGGGCAGCTTGTCGTACGGCGAGGAGGGAGCTGGAATAGTTCGCCACGCGAGCTACCGCCTTTCTTCCGCAGCTTTCTGCTGGCCGCGCTGGTATTGATGATGATGCTTTTGGCACTGGCAGCATTTATTGCACGCCGCCTGGCGCAGCCGGTGCTCCAGATGCGTGCCGCCGCCGCCGCACTAGCCGCCGGTCGGCGCGAGGTGCGGGCACCGGCCGCAGCGGTACGCGAGCTCGATGAACTATCGCATGCCTTCAACGACATGGCCGAATCACTAACTGCTGCCGACCGACAACGCCGCCAGCAGACAGCCGATATCGCCCATGAATTGCGCACGCCACTGACGATCATCAAAGGGCGGCTGGAAGGGCTACAAGACGGGGTGTACGAAGCAACCCCCGAACAGATCGGCGTCCTGCTGCAAGAGACAGCCCTGCTCGAACGACTGATCGACGATCTGCGGCTGCTGGCGCTCGCCGACGCCGGGCAACTGCCGCTCTACCGCGAACCAATCGATGCTGCCGAGCTGTTGCAACGGGCGGCGGCGGCGTTTACCGATCAGGCGAGCCTCCAAGGGGTAACACTTGAAATCGATAGTGCCGCCGAGCTTATGATCGACGCCGATGAACAGCGCTTGATTCAGGTACTGAGCAACCTGCTGAATAATGCGCTGCGCTTCACGCCGCATGGCGGCACCATCCGGCTCGCAGCACGCAGCACGGCCAAACAGACCATCGAGCTTCGCATCGCCGATAGCGGGCAGGGAATCGCAGCCGCTGATCTCCCCTTGATCTTCGAGCGCTTCTGGCGCGCCGACAAGGCGCGGAGCCGTAGCGGCGGGGGCAGCGGGCTCGGCCTTGCCATTGCGCGTCAGATTGTCGAGGCGCATGGCGGCACAATCACGGCCGCTAGTACGCCCGGCCAGGGCACAACCATCACCATCCGGCTGCCGCAGCTGGCATAGGCAGCACTACATCAACGCATGATCCAGTGTGCCGGCCACAGGCTCGGCGGCTGTGCCGCAAGATCGGCCATGGGGTCGATCAGCGGTTGTGGCGGGCGACCATTGAGCGACGCCCACACATCGCCATAGATCCGTGGCCGTACACCATACTCCTCTTCGTAGACATCGGCCACCGCATGGGCGAACTGCAGCACCATGTCGGGGCGTGCCGGCATCTTCGACGCCTGGCGCAGCGTGAGCCAGTCTTCTGGATACAACGGCCGCACCTCGCCGGTGCGCGGATCAACAACACTGAATACCGCGTTTGCCTCTTTATCGCGCAGCTTCATCCGCCACGAAAAACGATGGCCTTCTTCAGTCCATGCGACATCTCCGGGGTATGCCCAGTGGCGTAATGGAACGACAAGCTGCACCAGCAGGTAACAGGCGATTGCCGCCAGCAACAGCGTATCGCGGCGCTGCGGGGTATGAATAGGCGCTGCATATGCCTGCCGGCGGAACCAGTGTGGTGGAGCGAAGAGCACACAAGCCGCAAGCATAAAATAGGGAAAGATGCCGATCGAGAAGATATAGGCATTCAACAGATTGAACATCAGCGCCACCAGCACACCAAGCAGGAAGGTACGCCCCCAGAGCAGCAACCAGCCGACACTCAGATCGATCAGCAACCCGCCATAGGCAAAGACCACCCCCGACCAGGGCTGCGCCAGGAGCGGCCCGATCAGTGGCAGGGAGCTGCGGACAGCCAGCCAGCTGTCGAGCGGTGCCCCCTGCAACCAGTCGCCGTTAAGTTTGGCGATCCCACCATAGAAATAGACAATCACGATCTGGCTGCGCAATAACCACAGGCTCCAGCGTGGCACCTGCGCCGGGGTATTGCTCCGACCGAAGAGTCGCTCAAGCGACAAGCCGCGCTGGGCAGGCACCACCGCCAGTAACAGGCTCATCAGGCTCACCAGGTAGAAGTGGTTGAGATAGTTGGCCTTATCGAGCAAAAAGACATAGGTGAAACTCAGCCAGAAGAGCACTGCCGCTACCCGATACCAGAGCCCGACGGCAATCAGCACTGCCAGCACCCCCATGAGGCCGAAATGCCAGTACATGCCATCGCCCGGCCAGGGGGTTACCCCCGGAATATAGCTAAAGAACAGAATCGGATCGACATAGTAGCGTGTAATCCAACCATAGCTGAAGTAGCGCCACACCTCCCAGAGCATGATCAGGCCAAAAGCGATCCGAAAGATCGCCAGTGAGGTCGCATCGACCGGGGCAAACAGGTGGGCGCGCAGTTGCGCCCACCGATCTGCCAGGTTGCCCGGCTGTACCATCGCCGCAGGGAAGGGCGGCCGGCCGGTTGATGTTCTAGTCGTCATCGTCGTCATCGTCATCGTCGTCGTCGTCGCTGTTGTTATTACCACCACGCGGCGGAGCCGGCGGACGAACCGGCGGCGCAGGTGTGCTCGGAACGTTGCGCGTGGCCGGGATTCGGTCGAGGCAGCACTCAACATTTGAGCTGTACGATCCGCAGCCCACGGCACCGTACGTTGTGGCGTAAACTTCGGTGGCGCACGGCGGCTGGTGCAGCTGGTTGCGGCACTTGC
>CALLZL010000500.1 GCA_937859575.1 uncultured Chloroflexota bacterium | reverse complement strand
CTACGGCGTTGTCGGCCCTGATGACGTCTTCCTCGCCGCTGCGCCGGGCGGGAGCCTCATCCTGCCGTTCGGCCCGCCGAGTGACAATAACTATGTGCCGCGACCTGGCGACCGCTACGTCGTGCGCGATGCCCAGTCAGGGCAGGACGTTGCGGAGACGACACTCGGCTGGCCGAGTGTGCGCTGGTTGCCGATGCTGCTGCGGTGACAATGACAAACCCCGCTCTTTGGAGCGGGGTAGATCTTTTTCCACACTTGGTGGATAAGTCTGTTGGCACCGCAGAACGATGCCGTTACACTGTCGGCACGTGGCAGCAGCGCAGAGACATTGTAGCACAAAGAAAAAGCTCTGGCACCGCGCGCAGCACCAGAGCGATTCGCTGCCGTCCCGTAGGGCGGCAGGGCTGCTGCACCAAAGCGCAGCAGGGGGTGAGGGTATTATACCAGTTCACTCCTCGCTCGCCCGCTCCAGCAGCGACGCCAGCGCGACGATGGCCGCGTGCGGCAACGGGTACAGCGATATGCGGAGGATGCTGTCATCGACGACCGGCGCTGCAATACGCCAGTAGTTGAGCGGCGGCTCACGCAGCACTGCGAATGCCACTCCATGCCGCTCAATGGCATCCAGCGCCGCGACGAGTTCGCGGGCTGTGCTGACAGCGTCATCGATCGTAACGATCTCTGAGCCCTGCTCCGGTGGTGTAACTGAGGCGATTCTACTCTCCATACCGCACCGGTCGCCAACCGTTGCTGCCGCGCTTGCGTTGCCCCATCGCGACATATAGCAATGCCGTGGCCAGCCGAACAGCTTGTGTACGCAACTCTATCTGCCGAACCATGTCTTCAAACAGAACAAGTTGCGACGGTTCGTATTGTCGAACCCCCCGAACCCGCCGAACCATGTCTTCAAAATACCGCTCGCTCTCCGGCGTCGCAAACAACGCATCCCAACGTTCCTCGGAATCTTGGACCTCTTTCCAGTACGTTCGTGACTCAAGCCGCCTCCGCGCAATCAACACAGGCGTCTCAGGAGTGGCACTCCAGATACCCCACTCATTCCCAACAGCCTTCCCGCTATAGCGTTGTTGGGAGTGCGGCGCGGGCAGTTCCCATCCCTCCTCTTGGTAGGTTTCGACCGCAAGCGCAAGCGCCGTCTGCAATTCGCTCACCGCGTCTTTCACCGTCTCAGCAATGCCGGAGATGCCGGGGAATTCGGGTGACAGCGCCACATACGCCGCGTCTTCGTCGCTCCACGCGATAGTGTAGCTGTACTTCTCCATATCATTCCGCCTTTTCTGCGTAAGCGCCACGCAGATTGCGCACCTTATCCAACACAACCTGACGGGTGCCGCCAACGACTGTGGCGATCGTGTTGGCACTGGCCCCACGTCGCACCAACTCGGCAATCAGGTGATCGTCGTCGATCGCCACATACGCTGGTGGTTCGCTGCGCTCACGCACGACACGCAGCGTGCCGAAGTCGCGTACCGCGCTGGTATCACCACGAACCAGGGTATCCGGTTCGTCGAACTGGTTCGCCAGCGCCGAATCCACCAGGAAATCGACGCCCCGAACTGGTACGAACACCTGCGTCGGACTCCAGCGCGCCGGGCTCTCCGGTGTCGGCATCGCAATCTCGCGCCAGCCGCCAGCATGCGACATCACCGCAACGCGACCGGCCGGCAGCCCGGGCATGACCTCGCGGGCGTCATCCCCAAGCCGGATCGTCACGAAGTTCTTGCGCACATCGCCGCGCCCTTCGAGGCCGAGTGCTTTCACGCGGTCGCTCTGGCTGAGGATGACCAGACGGATGCGCAATTCACGGCCCATCTGTGCGATGCGGCGAAACAGTACTGGCGCCGTCGCGCATTCCTCGACAACATCAGGGAAGTCATCGACGAACACCGTCAGCGGTGACACCACCGCCGTGCCCTGCTGGTGCTGCCGGAGTCGCCGCTGATACTCGCTGAGCAGTGCGCGGCAGAGTTCTTCCAGCGGGCCGTAGCCGTGTTCATCCGGCGCAGCCGCCGGCAGTCCGCCCCACTTGCCCCGCTGCCACTTCGGGTCAAGGATCGCGATCTGCCCCTCGCGCGCTGCCAGGAGCGGGCGTACCAGCGTGGTCTTGCCTGCGCCGGTGCCGCCGATCACGAGGACGTGCGGCGCTGCATCAGGCGACCGATTGATCATGTCAATCCACGTGCGCTCTGGCAGCGCTCCCGACGCAGGCAGAGGTGCAGGAGCAGCCGAAGGCCCCGCAGCCGGCATGATGCCGAGCGGGGCCGAGCGTACCTGCACTGGTGGTCGGCGAGTGGGGAGATGGGCCTTGAGCCACAACAAGAGGCGCTGCCGAACCTCTTCGTCATTCCAGACAAAGAAATAGAGACACGAGAAGATGAATGCCAGCCCGATCGCCAGCAACCCTTCCAGCGTCATCCACGATTCTTGCTGCATCGCCTCCATCGCCCCTCCTATCGTACTACCGT
>CALLZL010000499.1 GCA_937859575.1 uncultured Chloroflexota bacterium | reverse complement strand
CCTCGACCCTTAGCATCCGCGAGCGCGATTATGTCATGGCGGCACGTACGATCGGTTGCCGCAGCCCGCGCATCATGCTGCGCTACATCCTGCCGAATATCGTGCCGCCGATTCTGGTGCTGGCAACTCTGGGGGTTGCCGGAGCGATCCTGACGGCCGCCGGGCTCTCGTTTATCGGCCTGGGAGCCCAACCACCAACGCCCGAATGGGGCGCAATGCTGACGCAGGGGCGGCAGTATCTGCAGCGTGCCTGGTGGTTCACGCTCTTCCCCGGCCTGGCGATCATGATCACAGTGCTGGCGATCAATATGTTCGGCGATGCGCTACGTGATGCCCTCGACCCACGCCTGCGCACCTGACCCGCCGGCGGGTCAGGGGCGCAAGGGGCACCGTTTCCTCGCATAGATGCTCTCTGATGGGGTTCGTACACAAGGGAGGAACTCGATGGAAAAGGAACGCAAGCTTGCCCAGGCGTATCTCACAGGGCGGCTAAGCCGCCGACAGATGCTCCGCGCCGCACTCGGTATGGGTGCCTCGCTACCGGCAATCGCAATTCTGGTGGCCTGTGGCCAGCAGACGAGCGCACCGGCGGCTCCGGCGGCACCCGCTGCCGAAGCACCGACCGCAGCACCCGCTGCCGAAGCACCGACCGCAGCACCCGCTGCCGAAGCACCGACCGCAGCACCCGCTGCCGAAGCACCGGCAATGGGCGCGGCCACCGGCGGTACACTGGTGATGTCGTATCGCCAGGCGGTGGGTGATACGCTCAACCAGCACACCAGCAATAATACGCAGTCGCGTATGGTGGCACGCCATGTACTCGACTGCCTGGTGTATATTGAGCCGAGCACGGGTGAGATCAAGCCCTGGCTGGCGACCTCGTGGGAGGTCTCGGAAGACGCAACCACCTACACCTTCAAGCTGCGCGAAGATGTGACCTTCCACGACGGCACACCGTTCAATGCCGAGGCGGTCAAGAAGAACTTCGATTACACCATGGATCCCAACACCAAGCCGGGATTCGCCTATGGTGCGCTGGGTGGCGAGAGCTACGACGGCACCGAGGTAATCGACGAGTTCACCGTACAGGTCAAGTTCAAGAAGCCGTATGGCGTCTTCCTGATCTACCTGAGCGATGGCGGCCTGGGGATCGACTCGCCAACCGCCTTCGAAAATGCCGGCGAGAACTATGGCGTGACGACTCTGGTCGGTTCGGGGCCATTCAAGTTCATTGAATGGGTGCAGAACGACCGTGTGGTGTTCGAAAAGAACCCGGATTACAACTGGGGCCCGCCGGTGGCACACCAGGGGCCAGCACGGCTCGACCGAATCATCTTCCAGGATATCGTCGAAGCCTCGACGCGCGCCGCCGCACTCCAGAATGGCGATGTCCATATTGCGCAGATGGCCGAAGCACAGGCCGATCAGCTGCGCAGCCTCTCGCAAGTCGAGACGCTGCTGGTCGGGCGCGCCGGCACAACGCGTATGTTCCTGATGAATACCGCCAAGGCACCGCTCGACGACATCCGCGTGCGCCAGGCGATCAACCATGCCACCGACAAAGAGGCCTTCATTCAGTTGCCGGCCTGGTCGGGCATTGGTAAGCCGGGGGTTGCCCCGCTGCCGTCGCACCTGATGCCGGAAGATGTCTTCAGCCGCCTGACCGAATACGATTACGCCTATGACCCGGATCGGGCAATCGCGCTGCTCGAAGAGGCCGGCTGGACCATGGGCCCCAATGGGGTACGTGTCAAGGATGGCCAGGAGCTGATCTTCGATATGGTCACCGTCGATGGCACCGTGCCGAATATCGAGCCGTTCGACGGTATGCTCAACCAGGTCGGTATCAAGCTGAACATCAAGCCGGGCGACTTCAACTTCTGGATCGGCTCGGTCGATGTTGGTGAGTTCGATATCACCCTGATGAGCGATAGTGGCTACAACGCACCCCGCCTGGTCGAGGAGTTCTTCCACTCCGCCGCATCGTACAACGACTACGGCTTCAGCGATCCGCAGGTCGATCAGTACCTCGAAGCGGCGCTGGCGGCGCCCGATCGTGATGAGCAGTGGGAAAATCTTGAAGCTGCGATGGCGATCATCATGCAGAACGCGGTTGGCGTTATGGCATGGGAACAGCAGTTCATCTACGGCAAGCGTGGTGAAGTCATGGATGCTCGCTTCAACGAGATCGGCTTCCCGTACTTCTACGAGACCTGGATTGCTGCAGCATAGGGCTGCCCCGTCGGCACTGTAGCGCTGCGGCTTGGTCTGGCGCTACACCATTATTTCCGACCCTGCTGTGGTCGCACTGCAGCAGGGTCGGAAAGGATGAACACAAGTGGGACGCTATATTCTGAGCCGGCTGATCCTGACGATCCCGGTGCTTTTTGGTGTGTTACTCCTGACATTTTCGATGTTGCATATGGTGCCGGGCGATCCGGTGCGGGCAATGTTTATCGATGCAGGGGGCGCTTCCGAAGAGCAGCTTGCCCGGGTTCGTTCACAACTCGGGCTTGATCAGCCATTGCCGATCCAGTTTCTGAACTACCTGATGGGTGTTCTGCGGGGCGATCTGGGGCGCTCGATCATGACCAACCAGCCGGTGCTGGGGAAAATCATCGGCAAGTTCCCGGCTACCGTCCAGCTCGCCCGGGCCGCCATGTCGGTGGCGCTCGTCCTTGGGCTATCGCTTGGCGTGATCGCGGCTGTCAATCGTGGCGGCTGGCTGGATCGTCTGACGATGCTCATCAGCCTGAGCGGGGTTTCTATTCCGAGCTTCTGGCTGGGCCTGCTGCTGATCTATGCCTTCAGTGTACAACTAGCCTGGTTGCCGATTGTCGGCGGTGAATGGTGGCAACAACTGATCCTCCCCGCTGTGGCGCTTGGTCTGCAGGCGTCGGCAGTGATTGCCCGCCTGGTTCGTACCAACCTGCTCGAAGTACTGAACGAACCATATGTCGTGACCGCACGGGCCAAAGGGCTTAATGATCGGCTGGTGCTCTTTCGTCATGCAATGCGGAATGCGCTGCTGCCGGTCGTGACAATCGTCGGGCTCCAGTTCGGCACCCTGCTCAGCGGCACCGTGATTGTTGAGGCTGTCTTTGCACGCCAGGGAATCGGCCGGATTCTGGTCGACTCACTGCAAGGGCGTGATTTCCCAACCGCTCAGGGGACAGTGCTGGTGGTGGCGCTGATCTATGTGATTGTCAATCTGCTGGTTGATATTGTGTATAGTGTTGTCGATCCACGCATTCGCCACGCCGGTTAGGCATCGTTCGTCGAAGTATCCGCAATTCACCCTGCATACATTGGAACAATCACATGTTGGGACGTCCAGCCGCCTGGTTTGTACACCTGCGGCAGCGTATCGGCGGCGAGGTACTGGCACTGTGCGCGGTTATTTTCATCGCCGATATCCTCGCTGGTCTGATTCTTTCTTCATTTTCGGTCTATGCACGTGAAATAGGCATCTCGCTGGCCGTTATCGGTGCGCTGACAACCGTCGCCGGTTTTTTTCAGCTCGGCGCTTCCCTGCCAATCGGGTTGCTCTCTGATACTATCGGCCGGGCGCGGGTGCTGCAGGCGGGGATGCTGGCATTCACACTGGCCATGCTGAGCCTCGCACTTGTGCCGAGTGTAGCTCAACTGCTGGTAGCCCGTATCCTCTTTGTGCTGGCCGGTATTGCCGTCTTTCAGATCGGTACCGCCCATCTGGGTGATCTGACGACTCCGGCGCAACGACCAACTGCATTCGGCCTGCTCACAACCGCCATGGGGTTGGGATTCGCGGTTGGCCCGTTTCTTGGCGGGCAGATCGCCGACCGCTATGGCTATGCCACGGCGTACCTTGTGGGGGCCTTTCTGGGAGCTATCGGGTTGATCCTGGCGATCCGTACGCTCCATTCGCGTATTGGTGGGCGCATCGCCGCCCCTCGTGCGGCAAGCACGTTGCGAGCCGGCATGCAGCAGATGTTCAGCCAGCCGCAACTCTTGCTGGTCACCTTCGGCAACATGCTGGTCAGCCTGACATTCGCCGGTGCAGTGACGACCTTCTTCCCGCTCTATGGCCGCGAACTGTTGTTCACTCAGGCGGTGATCGGCTCGATGTTCGCAATTCGCGCAGTAGTTTCGACGATTGGGCGCTTTCCAAATGGTGCGCTCTCGCGCCGCTTCGGCAGCCAGCCAGTCATGCTTGGCGCCATCCTCATCAATATCGTTGCCATGTTCGGCATTGCCATGACCGACTCACCAGTGCTGCTTGCTACCCTGCTGGCGCTCGAAGGGCTGGCCTTCGGCGGCTATCTGGTGGCCGGGCAAACCTACCTTGCCGATCACACCACAGCCGAGATTCGCGGTACTGCCGTGGGCATCTATGCCACCGCATCCGGTATCGGCGGGGCATTCGCACCCCTCTTGCTCGGCACTGTGGCCGAACACTGGGGATTACCGGCCGTCTTTCTGACAACCGGCTGGGTTCTGACGATCGGTTTTGTGATCTGCCTGGCCGGGGCGCTGATGTTGCGCCGTAGCCGGCAGATGGGAAAGGAAACAGTATGAGTACGCAGAGTGGCGGATCCTCCGGCTCACTCACGATTGATCAATTGCTTGCCATTCGCGCCCTGGGTGGTGTCGAAGGCCCGCAGTGGTCGCCCGACGGCACCGTGATCGCATTTCCCTCGTCGCTCGGCGGTGCCCCCGAAATCTGGGGAGTCGATGCGACGACCAGTGCCCTGACCCCGCTGACCTCCGGCATGGGTGGTGTCGGCCATCTGGCGGTCGCCATGCCACAGTGGTCGCCCGACGGCACTATGATTGCGTATGTTTCCGCGAAAACCGGCAGCGATGAAATCTGGCTCTGGTATGCCGATGGGCGTGCCGCACACCGGCTCACGGGCCTGGGGGCACGCATCGAAGCCTTTGCATGGTCGCCCGACAGCGCGACCCTGGCGTTGGCCGGCAATGCACGCGGTACCTTCGATATCTATCGGGTTGCTGTGGCCGGCGGCAGGCCGACGCGCCGGACCAACG
Source organism: uncultured Chloroflexota bacterium (assembly GCA_937859575.1). Taxonomy (GTDB): domain Bacteria; phylum Chloroflexota; class Chloroflexia; order Chloroflexales; family Roseiflexaceae; genus CALLZL01. The sequence goes on along the minus strand of CALLZL010000499.1, from coordinate 400 downwards.
ATACGCGCTATGGGGTCTACCCAGCGTGCCCCCCCGACGGTGCCGCGATCCTGTATGTACGATTGAGCGATAGCTGGCTCGACCACGAAGTTGTGCGGATTGCAGCCGACGGCAGTGGGGCAACGGTAATCCTCACCGATGAGAACTTCTTCGACTATCATTATGGGCGATCGTTCGGCACACCGAAGGTTTCGCCCGATGGCAGCGCCTTTCTGTTCCGCTCCCATCGCAGCGGCTGGATCAACATCTGGCTTGCACCGCTGAATGGTGGTGCGCCCCGCCAGATCGCCGCCGCCGAGGCGGATCAGAGTGACGCCGCATGGTCGCCCGACGGCCGCTGGATCGCGTATGTCGAAAACCACAACGGCACACAACAGTTGCGGCGGGTTGCTGCCGGTGG
>CALLZL010000498.1 GCA_937859575.1 uncultured Chloroflexota bacterium | reverse complement strand
GGTTGGCAGGATCATCTGGCTTGCCACGGAAGACAAAACCATAGAGTTGCTGACCACCCTCGAGGTCGGCTGCCGTCGACCAGCGCGCCACCAGGCCATCGCCCAGATCACGCCGATACTGCGGGTGTGCCATGTCTTGACTATTCACGAGCTTGTCCTCCTTCAGAGGTACATAGATGGTATACCGGGCGTCGATACGGCTCACGGAACGGCAGCCGTTCCCGCGCACGCTGCGTGCTCATACTCATCAATGGTGCTACACCTGATTAGAGAGTTCGCGCCGGTACAAGATCCGCCTGAGATACTCTTGAAACCCGGCTGCCGTATACAGTTGCGTTGCACCAGTTGGGCTTTCGGCATCAACCCCGAGCGAAGCGCTCTGCATACCAATAGCCGCCAGACGCTGCAACGATGCCAGCAGCATCGCCCGCCCCAACCCCTGCCGCCGATAGCCGCGCCGCGTACCGAGCAGGCCAATATGGCCGTTCTGTAACCCGGTGTGGTTATTCTCGGCACGGCTAATCGTATTCCAGGCAAATGCCGCGTAGCTCCCATCGGGTGCACAAGCCACCAGATTCAGATCAGGCCGGTAGTCGGTCTCTTGCTGCCAGTAGCGCACCTTATCGGCGGTAGCCGGATGAAAGTTGTAGTGATCAATAAACGATGCGTTATACATCTCTGCCCAGCGCTCCGGGTCGTGATCCCCATCGACTAGTGTATAGCCGGCCGGAAACTGCGGTGCTTCGATCGGTGTATCGAGCATGCGCCGCATGCGCAAGAAGTAGCGCACCGCCCGAAACCCGTACCGCTCATAGGCGGCAATACGCCATGGCTCGTTATCACGCGTCACAACACTCAGCGCAGTTCGGCCATACTCACGCACACGAGCGGTGGCCCACGAAAACAGCTCGGCCTCCGGATCGCTGTTGCGCCACTCCGGCGCCACTTTATACCAGAGGAAGCCATCGTTATGGGCGTTCTCTTCAGACGCCCACAACTGACCAAATACCACCAGCTGCCCCTGTTCATCAAACCACAGGCGCAGATCGCGCGTCGCATCGAAACCGGGCGTTGCAAACTCATCAGACAGTTCATCCACCGATGTAATCTCGTCAAATCCATCGGATGTCTCACACTGATTGACGAAACGGCTGATGCATTCGAGATCCGCTTCACCGGCGTAGGCCCGGCTGCTCAAGGCTACTATCGACATGGAACTCCTCGTTTATGTATCGATCTGGCGTACCAGCCCACGCAACTGCGATGGCCCCAGATCCTCACGGGTTATGTCCATCAGGATCCGGTCGTAACGCCGACCATCAAAGACTTCAGCGCCGCGGAGCCGACCGGCCGGTTTGAAGCCGGCCTTGAGGTACGCACGGTGGCCCCGCTCGTTATAGGCTACATGCCATAGATAGATCAACTGCAGGTTCAGGAAGGTCAAGCCATAATCGGCCATGAGGCGCACTGCTTCGCTCCCATACCCCTGCCCCCATGCCGCCTTGTCGCCGATCGCAATGCCAAGCTCGGCGTTGCCGCGTGCGTGGTCGATCGACATCAGGCTCACGGTACCGATCAGTTGCTGCGGCTCGCGCACCACAATGCCGAACGTCCGCAGCGAACGATCCTTTGCCAGCCCATCAAACCACTGCTCCTCGTGCTCGCGGGTAAACGACATCCCGCCCCCGCCGAGGTAGGTGGTCAGCTCAAGATCGGCAAACCAGCGTGTCAGCAAGCCGATATCACTGCGCAATACATGGCTCAGGAAGATCCGTTCGCCCGGGATCACCTCGGGGCGAAACAGATCACTCTGATCGTGTTCCATGAACCTGTTCCTCTCGAACTATGGCTTCACACGCTCACGCTGGCGATGAAAACGGGCGATCTCGCGCCCCCAGCGCTTGCCTTCCTGCCGGCGGGCATTGGCCCGTTCGCGCGACGGTGAATCACCGGCCTCACGATCATTACGCCCGCCCTGCCCTCGCCCGCCCTGCTCTTCCCACATGTCGAGCTCATCCAGCTCTTCCGCCTCGTCGTAATCACGAATGTTGATGTTGACGCGTGGCATTGTGTGTGTTTCCTTCGCTAAAATTCGAGTTGTCGTTGTTCAACCGTCTCAAGCGAACCATAGCGAGTGCGCAGCCGCCAACCCCATGCGATCAGCTGCTGCCCCAAACGATCGAGAAACTGCCTGCGCCGCCCTGGTTGCGCCTGCCGCGACTCGTGCAACCGCCGTAGTTCAGCAGCCTCACGGCGCAGGGCCGCATGGCGTTGTGCTGCGGCGTTTATGTCATGATGCAACATCTGGCATCCCTACCCTTCTTAATCCATGCCGCTCGGCTCAGGAATCCTCGCGGAGTTTGACATAGCTCTCATATCGATCAATCGCGATCGCACCCTGCTCAACCGCCGCCCGTACCGCACACTCCGGCTCGTGGGTGTGGCTGCAACTCGCGAAATAACATCCATCCAGGAATTCGCGGAATTCACGAAAACACCAGTCGAGCTCTTCCATAGGAAACCGCCAGAGCCCAAGCTCACGGATCCCCGGTGTATCGGCGACATAGCCACCCTGCGGTAGATCCACCGGGTGCAGTTCGGCAACCGTTGTTGTGTGCCGCCCCTTCTGCAATGCTTCGCTGATCTCGCCCACTACCAGGCCAAGCCCTGGATGCACCGCATTCAACAGGCTGCTCTTGCCAACCCCCGATCGGCCGGTAATCACACTGAGTTGCCCGCCAAGCAGGCTGCGGATCTCGTCGATACCGCTCCCACTCTTGGTGCTTGAATAGATCACCCGATAGCCGATCCGTTCGTATGGGGCAAACATCTGCCTGGCCTGCTGCTCGCCAACCAGATCGATCTTGTTGGCGACAATCACCGCTTCAAGTTCGCTATACTCCGTCAACACCAGGTAACGATCCAGCATACGCGGCGAAAATTCCGGGCCGGCACATGCAAAAACCAGCAAGACCTGATCGATGTTGGCGGCGATCACATCCTCTTTCCAGAGCCCGCGGGTGAACGGCGACCGCCGTGCCAGCCGGGTTCGCCGCGGTGCCACCCGCTCGATTGCCCCACTGGTCGGCCCGGTGATGGTGATTTCGACCCGATCGCCAATCACGGCGATATCGCTCGACTGTCGCTCCTTCTTGAGTCGCCCACGCAGCGTACATTCAATCACGCCATGCCCGGTCTTTACCCAGAAAAAGCCGCTCTGTGCGCGAAGGACGGTTCCTTCAACCATGCAGGCCACCTCCATGTGCGATCGCACCCTGCGTACCCTTCACTCCGCACCCTGGCCTGCCAGCCGCCATCATGGGTTGTTCTACGATCACTGGATCGCTCTCCTGCACTGCTGATTATTCGTCGCCGCTTCGCCCGATTCGCATCTCAAGATGCCGCACACCCAATGTGTCGAACGCAAAACCGATCAACTGATCGATCAGTGTGGCCCGCTCCTCGGGTTCCTGTAACGGCACCTCGGCATAGCAGACGTATTTCTCGCTTGTTCCCGGCTCATAACAGACCACCGGGCGGATAAGGGAACCATCGGGTTTCTGGATGATCACGCTCTGCCTCTTCTTTAGTACGCAACTGCCGATCTTGTTCAAATCGTTATAGCACATTGGTGCGACATCCATTGACACAAGCGTACACCTTTCGGCTTCAGGTAGCTTCGTGGCCTGCGAGCGGAACACACAAAGGCCGCAGGCGCCCACCGGTGCCCACGGCCAACAAAAAAGGCCACAGGCGTCAGTCATCTGTCGCCCGCGGCCCGTCTGCTCGTTGTTATGCGCGTCAGCGCTTGAGCCTACGGAAAGAGGGCGCAGTGATCCCATCAACAGCTGTACCGAGAGGCGCAAAACGCACCCCGACGATACCGATGTGTGTGCTGCTAATAGCCATCAACTACTGCCTTTCTCCAGTGCAACTTACGCAGTGCGCAAGCAGAATTTCATACGTGCGCGGCTAGCATATCACGGGGCGCGCCGGCGTGTCAAGCAGCCGTGTGTCAGACTTTAGACCGATCTCGGATTCGGCTGTTGCGCCGGCTGTGTGCCCATGACCGGAAGCTTGAGTATAATACGTAGCAGAACCCGCAACATGGGATTTGGAGTCTGTGTGCAACATCTGGTTCTTCCACATCGCCGCATAACCGCACCCCTGCAACGGCTCCGCGAGATCATCTTCGATTGGCGGCCGGTAGGGTTAGCCGGTATCTGCTGTCTGCTTCTGATTCTGGCGGTACAGCTGCCATTGACATACTCGTTTTACCCCGGCCTCGAGCGCGGCATGCTGAGCGATGGGCCGTTTCTGCGCGAGTTCTACCCGTTCGAAGGCAGCCGTAGCGAAGGGTACTTCCGCTGGTCGCGCCAACCCGGTGCGCAGATCGATATTCCTGGCCTCGGTAGCCGGCCGGTCGCACTCGACATGACGATCGTGTCGCATCGCGGCCAGTGGGATGCCGCCATCTCGACCGCTGTAACCCTGCGGCCCGCTGCCGAGCTCGCACCAATGCGGTTCACATTACGCCAGGAAGCGGCACGTTACCGGGTATTGATACCGGCGCGGGCGCTACCCCAAGGCAGGCTGCAACTCGCCATCGAAACCGACGCATGGCAGCCAGCCAACGACCGCCGTGATCGGCTGGGGATCGCCCTCGGCGAAGTGTTACGCATCTCGACACTCGCGGCCGGGATCATCCTGCCCGATCGGATGTTGCTTGCCGGATATGCGATCGGTATCTTGCTCTTCTGGCTGACCCTGCGTATTATCGGTTTTGGCCGCAATGCCGCCTGGTGGATGCTGTTGCCGCTGGCATTGATCATTCCAGCGATTGCACTTATCGAAGTACCACGGCTTGCCTTCGGCGGCGGCTGGATCATCGAAGCCGGGCTGATTGCGCTCCTGATCGGTGCGATCAGCACCATAGGGCTGCCGGCCCTGCTGAGCCGCACGGCCACAGCGGCACCCGATCACATAGTGCGCTGGCTGGTATTGCTGATCGTCATCGGGTTCACGCTGAAATACTCGGCCCGGCTCTACCCCGATTCGATGCCGGGCGACCTTCAGCTGCATATTAATCGCTACAGCGCCCTGGTGCGCGGCCAGCACTATATCGATGCTCAGCATCGTGGCCTGCCATTCCCCTTCCCGGTTGGGCTCTACCTGCTGTTGGCACCGATCACCCTCAGTGGGATCGATATTCGCAATCTCTTTCAGATCGCCACCGGGCTCTTCGAAGCAAGTAGCGTCGCGCTCTACTATATCCTGCTCACCCGCATCAGCGGCAGCCCGCGCCTTGGCCTGATCGCCGCAGTGCTTGCAACAATCACGGCCGGCGGCCACATGACCTCGTGGTTCATGTTTACCAGCCATGTATCGACACAATGGTATCAACTTTTGCTGATGCTGATCCTGATGATCGCATGGCCGCGGTATCAACGGCTGATCTGGTGGGCCATCGCCATGCTGTTTGTTCAGGTCGGCATGGGGCATATCGGCACCTTCATCAACATGGCGGTCTTTGGTCTGCTGATCATCCCGCTACTCTGGTGGCATGCCGGTACCCCCCACGAGCGGCGCGCCGTGCGCGGGGGCGGCGAGCGCCCCGAGTGCGGGGCGCAGCGGACCGGAGATCGACGGGCCCATTGCCCCCGCCGCCCGGCCGTCCGCCAGCCTGTGCGTCCGCACCGGCTGACCCAGCCGGACCTCCCGGCCCAGCCAGCGGCGCGATTCGAGCGCGATCCGGCGATGCATCGCCCGCGCCGCCTCGAAATCGCAGTCGGGCCAGCGTGCCGACAGGTCGAGCGTACACAGCGTCCCGGCCGCCAGGCACGGTGCGGCCTCGCCGCCCGCGCCCGGCACCATCTCCAGTTCGAGCCGGTCACTCATCCGGCGGGCATGGTGGCGGAAACGCGCCGCGACATGATCGACCTGCGGCGGCGCGATTTCCGCGAAGCGGGCGATCTCGATCATCGCCGCCTCCAGCCGCAGCAGCAGGCCGAAATTGCCCGAGGCGGGCAGATGCTGCGCGCCGGGCCACTGTGCGGGCCATTCGGCGCGCATCGCGACGCGCCGATAGCCTTCGGGGAGCGGGCGCGCGCTCGCGCGCAGCCGCTCCGGCACGAGCGCGAAGCCCGCGAAGGGCGGCCCGCCGGCGAATTTCGAACCCGTCATCAGCACGACGCAGCCGAGCGCCAGATAGCGGCGCACCGCCGTCGGCGTGATCCGCAGCTGGCAGGCATCGACGACGATGACGATACGGTCGCCGAATGCGGCCGCCAGCCGCTCGACGTCGGCGAGCAGGGGCAGCGTCAATCCCGATTTGGACCCATGGACGACGTGGACGACAGCCCGCCGCCCCCGCGCCAACGCCTGCTGCGCCGCCGCGGCGAGTTCGTCGGCGACCTTGGCCGAGGCGCGCGGCCGGCCGGCAGGGTCGCGCACCGCGACATCGACGAGTTCGCTGCCCGCAAAGGCGGGATCGATCGCCGCCTGCGCCACCACGCTTGCGCCGATCGCGGTTTCGCCGGCGAAAAAGCGTCCCGCGGCGCTGTGGACGCAGCCGCTGCCCACCTCGTCGCGGCCGAGCAGGATGGCCGGGAGCGGCCGGTCGTTCCATGCCGCGGCCAGCCCGGCATATTCGAGGTCGGTGCCCGACGGGGCGAAGACGATCGCCGTATCCGGATATGCGAAGCGCCCGGCGAGCTGCGCGCGCAGCTCGCCGAGCGCTTCGGCATAGGCGTCGTGCGCCATCGGCCGGCCGAGCCGGTGCGCCCAGCGCTCCAGCAGCGCGTCGAAGCTGTGCCGCGAAATGCTGCTGATCGTCGATGAACCATAAGCGAGCGCGTCCGATGGCAGCACGCTGGCATGATATGGGTTGCGCCCTTCGTCATCGGGCCGGATTCGCAGATCGCCGCCGCTGGTCAGCGCGCGGGCGAGGCGGTCGGCATCGCGGCCCGGGGGGGGGGCGGCGCCCGCGCCGGGGGGGGGGGCGGAGACCGGGACGTCGGCCCCACCTGTCGGAAAGAAACTTTCCGCACCGGCTAGCGTTCCAGCATGACAGAGATTTGGCGCTTTGGTTTCAGCGCCGTCACCAAAAGGTCATCACGCTGCAACGCCGGCGTGGTGAACGCGAAAGATGCGAAACACCGATCTCCATCCCACGCGGCTGCCCGATCGCCTGCGCGACCGGCGGCTGCTCTTCATCGCCAAGCATGCGCTGTGGACCGGCGGCCTGCATCCCGAAGACGGCAATCACGCGCCCTATCACCGCGAGGTGCGCGAGATCCTCGAAGGCCTCGGCCTTCCGCTTCTCGTCGCCGACGGCTACGCCGCGCTGTTCGAGCGTCCCGACGCCGATTTCGTCTTTCCGCTGCTCAACCGCGGCGGCTTCTTCAATTCGGAGATGCTGCTGCCGCTCCTGTGCAACCGGCTGGGCCTGCCCTATGTCGGCGCCTCGCCGATCGTGCGCGGTCTGTCGGACGACAAGCATCTGACGAAGCTGGAGGCGGCGGCGCGCGGCGTGCCGACCGCACCTTGGGCGCTTTTCCGCCGCGGCGCGCCGGTCGACGTGTCGCGCTGTCCGCCCGCGGCGCGCTGGGTGATCAAGCCGAACAACAGCTCCGCCTCCTGGGGCATCCGCGACGCGCACGACCGTGCGGAACTCGCGCGGGCGATTGCGGAGGTGCATGCGCTCGATCATGACGCGATGGTCGAGCCCTTTGTCGCCGGCAGCGACGTCGAGGTGCCCGTGATCCCGCTGGACGGCGCGCCCGCGATGCTGCCGATGATGATCTTCGAACAGGCCGACCCGACCCACCTGCGCACCTATCAGGAAAAGCGCGACCTCGTCGACCGCAGCGCGAAATACAGCCTCAGGCTGTTCGACGACCCCGCGCTCGCGGAGCGTATCGCGGACCTCACCCGCCGGATGGTCGGGATATTCCGGCCCTTCGACTATGGCCGCTTCGAATTCCGCGTCGATTTCGCGACCGGCGACATCCGGCTGCTCGAAGTCAATCTCAACTGCAATCTCTGGTCCGAAAAGGTGTTCGGCCGCGCCGCCGTCGCGGCGGGCTTCACCCAGGCCGAGCTGATCGAGACGATCGTCGCCGAAAGCATGATGCGCCAGCTGGCGCCCGCGGCGGCGCGAAAGGATGCGGCATGAACCCGGCCTCGATCCTGATCCTCGCCGGCCGCCGTCCGGGCGCGGTGGACGCGCTTGCCGAGGCGCACGGTGTCGCCGACAAATGCCTGGTGCCCGTCGCCGGTCGTCCGATGCTCGCGCATGTGCTCGAGGCGGCGGAGGCCAGCGATGCCGCGGCGATCTTCGTGTCCTCGCACCATGACGCGCTCGCTCGCGATCTCGCCGATGCGATCGTCGACCGGCTCGGCGACCGGCTGTCTTTCGTCCCGGCGGCGGACAATCTAGCGGATTCGGTGCTGGCCGTGGCGGAGGAGGCGCGCTTTCCGCTGC
>CALLZL010000497.1 GCA_937859575.1 uncultured Chloroflexota bacterium | reverse complement strand
TGTGCCGACCCCGGGGGCGAGCGTATCCAGAGCAGTGATTACATAGCTCCAGAACCGCAGCGGGTCGTTATCGGCGCTATCGAGCGAAACCCAGCCGAAGCGCAGTGTACTGTCGGCGGCCGTCGCACGCCACGCGCTCAGCAGTGTGGTCTTGCCGAAGCCGGCCGGTGCCGCGACCAGAGTCAGCCTCTCGCGCAGGCCGGCCTGGAGGCGTTGGAAGAGGCGTGGACGGGCGACGAGGTTGGTGCGGGCGGGTGGCGCGAAGAGCTTGGTGGCGAGCAGATCGGAGGGCAGGCCGGCGGCGGGGCGAGCCGCCGGCTCCCGGGCCGGCGATACGCCGGCAGCTGCCAGCGTCGCAGCCGCACGGTTCAGCCGATCGAGCGTGAGATCCTCGGCTTTGCCGAGATACACCCGGTGCAGGGTACCGTGGGTGGTGCGGTAGGCTTTCCAGTACCCGCCGCCGCGGGCCTGCCGCTCCTTGCGGGCGGTGAAATGCCCGGATGGGCCGGCGAACGCAAATGTTGTTGCGTTCGCCAGCCAGGCAAACCATTCCGGCGTGCCCAGCGCAATCGGGCCGGCATCGCGTTCGGGGATCACCAGCGTGGTGCCATCTACCCGGGCGGTCGTGCGCGACATGACATGCCTTCCGCGATAGATCGAATTGTGTTAGGGATGTTATGGTAGGAGTATAGGGTGGGTGAGGGAAGGGCGCAAGCGGGCGGGTAGAACTCGCTCGCAGGATGATCTCGCGTTTCGCTTGCTACATCCCCGTTAAATCGTTGGCATCACTGCCCCGCCACACACCGGGATATAGGCACCAGTAATAAAGCTGGCGAGATCCGACGCAAGAAATGCCACCACATTGGCGATCTCCTGGTCGGTTCCGCGGCGATTGATTTGTTGGAAAGATCAATATGCACAGCCAGACTCCTTCGAACCATAATGTACTTCAAGGCATTGATGGATCATACCGGATCTCTGCGATTCGGCAAGGATCGATCCGCTGACACCCTACCTGGCGCCGGAAGACCCCTTCGCCCAGTAGGAGCGCGTTGACGCCCTGGATCGCAGGATCGATAGTCAGTCTGGTCGATGTTGTGAAACATAGATATACCAACAAACCCCGTACTTATCCACAATATCAGCCGAGCATGGACTCCAAGGAAGCGAACCCAGCTCTCGCAGAATGTGGCCCCCCTCGACAAGAGTTTTATAGGCATGGTTGAGTTCATCGTCGTTATCGAGATTGATGCCATAGCTCATAGTGGGTTGCTTGGATGCCAACATCGAGCGAGCGATCTCCTCATCGTTGTTTTCGCTAACGGCGAAGATTGATTTATTTCCTTTAAGAAGTTCGGCATGAAGGAATGAACCATCACTATTCTTCACATTGTAGCCCAAGGTCATGCTAAAGGCTTCGCTGTAGAAGTCGACTGCCTCAGCACTATTCTTAACATACAAGGTCGCGCCCAGATTCATGTTGTTCTCCTGACGAATGCGATGTAGTTTCTTCAATCATTGAGCGCCGAACGCTGAGCGTAAGGCGCGCGGGGCTGGCGCAAGTGCCAGTAAATAGCCAGCAAACTTCAACCTATCACGGAGCTTGTAAACGTGCACGGCCCTGCGTCGCCTTCATGCCATTGTTATAGCGAAGTGCAGAACCATTGAACCATCCGCATCCTGGGAGCGCGGGCGTCCCGCCCGCATGCGCGCAAGATGCGCGCGGTCCCAATGATGATCAACCATTCTGCACCTAGCTATAGGGCGCGGGATCCTGGCCGTTCAGTGTATCCAAAACCGAGCGAGCCCACTGCGAAACGCTGCGTGCATACGCTTCCTGCTCCACCATCGTGGGAAGCACGTCGACAATCGTCATCGGCAAGGTACGATTGCATGTACGCATCAAATTCTGCTTCATCCTCGAATGAAAATCCGCGACTGTCAATATCGTCGAGAAGTTCGGTTCACACCTCAATCATTCCAGCCTCATGGTAGGTGACCTGGGTGACTTTCCAAGCAAAGTACTCTCCTTGGGTTGCATTCAGAAATCTTACAAACTCACCAACCCGCGGTACTGCCGGCAAAGTAATCACTTTGGTCAGATGAGCCCAACGAGTCATGCTAGCAATCCGGATACTGAACTTAATATTCATCAGGCAGTCTTTTTGTTGCAGCATGGCGAAGCATTTGACCTGGAGAATGCAGCCAGCTACGACCGAAAACGCCAGGAACGTGAGCTACGAGCGCTCAACCTTCAGTCATGGTAATCGCCGACGTAGAACTCCACTTGGATGTTATCGGGGTCACGGAAGCAGACATACTCGCCCTCACCATCGGGGTCAAATTCGATCCCCGCCGTCTCGACCTTGAGAACCGCTAACACCATGAGCAATTCCTCCAGTTGGGTGCGCGACCCCACTGCAAATCCAATGTGGTCAAGACCGATCCGATTCTCGTCGAAGCGATCGTCTGGAAGTGCGTGTGTGGGCGGACATTGCAGGCAGAGCAGGAAGCTTCCACCGGAGATGCAGCGCACGCGGTTGTCACCTGGAAAGGCGGGCGTCCCCAGAACCTGCTCGTAGAAGTGTGTGGATCGCGCCACATCCGAGACGGTTAAGATCACGTGATGGACTCCCCGAATGCGGGCAGCCATATGCCCTCCTTGGCGTATGCTTGGTAAGAGGTGTATGCTGAGTATAGAACAAAGGTTCTTGCTCTGGCAAGGAAGGTATAGGGAAGAGCATCGAGGCAATACGACAATACACGAGCGACAACATCGGCCTACTCCGCGATGAGCGTGATGGCTGCCGCCCAACGCCCGCTTCAGCCGCGCGTAGCGTCGGTTGGAAGCCATGTTCGGCGGCTCGCTACAGCTCTTTTGGGAAGGCTTGTCAGACATTCTTACGTAGGCAAAGCGCCTTCATCCGTCAGATTGTCAAAGTCAAATACCGTCATATCCTCATCAACTACTTCCACAAAACCAAAATGTCTACCTTGCGGATCACCGTGAGAACGTGCGAGGTTTCCACGCGGCACCAACTTTATTTGCCGCTCCGATGTGGCCACCACAAAATTCACTTGTTGGAAGCCCGCCTTTTCAATGCCACGCTTGGAAGCGTGATTATCTACACGGTGACCAATCCAAAACTTTTCCGCTTCATCTTGTTCTAAGCACAATATGGCTTGAAGCAGATGGGGATAAATGCCACGCCCACGTGCGCTCTCCAGTGTAAAGAAATCCCATAGGCCACGATCTGGCGGCGTAATCGGCCAAAACATGTCACCTACCCCTACAGAATTGGCACCACTCCAACCGTAGCCAGCAGGCTGATCTTCGATGTAAGCGACATATGCTGTATTGGCATCATTTAACCGTGCCTCAATCTTCGCTGGTTCCAAATGATGCAGTTTACTCAATAATGGCACATCCGCTACACGCTCAAAGCGAAATTCGGGCAAGGGAGGTAAAGGAGGGAGTTCATCACCGCGCCACCAAGTATAGGATACCGCTAAAATCGAATGGGACATACTGCTTTCTCCTAAAATTACCATGATTTTGTTGTTCGGCACAACGCAACTTTGCATAAGCAGGCCCAACATGCCGCTTAGCCGCCGCCGATCACCCGGCGCGCTGCACGACACATTCTATCAAAAACGCCCCGATCTTGTGTGCGAAGCGGCCGGACTGCATGCGCATGTTAGGCGCGCTGCCAAAGCGGATCATCGTGGTGCCGTAATCAAAGATACAATTCCCACAGCCTCAAACGTGTACACGCCGCAATAAAACGTTGTCCGACCACTGCCCCTAAGGCACGGCGATGGGTATCGCGTTCTCCAACCGCGGTTGCGGTCAGGATGCCTTGAACGAAACAATGACACATAGCCATACGATAATCACGGTGACACTGCTCCCAAGAATACTGCTGCACACCCTGAGTCACAAGCGCCGCGTAATAATGTTGGAGCAACGCCTGTTCGACCATGGGTGACTCAATTGGGACGCATCCCCCGATAAACCACGCAACATCGCTCATGGCATTGCCGAGGCCAATATCTTCCCAATCAATGACCCACCACGTTGTCGCGCCGTGCTGGTTGTGGAATAACATATTTTCTAACCGGAAGTCCCCATGCAGGAGTGTGTGTGGTGCGGTGTCCAAGAGCGTGTCTGTTCGGCCCGTACCTGCACACAGCGCAGTGCCGAACTGGCGAACAGTATTTGTGAGGCCCACAGGTGATTGGGCAACAAAATCGGGCCACGCTGCTTGATACCACTGACGTACAAGGCGTGAGATATCGTCAGTGTGGTTTGTCAGATTCCGTAATTCGTGGATCGCATCGGTGTGATGTCGGGCCCACCAAGTGCCATGGAGTTTGGCGAGGAGCGTAAGAACCGATGTTGCATCGTTGATCGATACTCCGGTTATTTGATTGCCCGTGATCGCAGGCGCAAGGTCTTCGAGCAGCAGCAGGGATCGTTGCGTATCGTGCTCGATCAGATTGAGGTAGCACCTGGGAACAGGAATAGGTGTGCGCTGCGCTGCAGAACGGTAGAACCATCCTTCTTTGGTGCTTGGCTGGAGTATCGTAACATGCTGCTTCAGGTCTGCAGCACGCGGCGACAATTTGATAACATAGGAAGATGGCGCACCTCCAGGCGATTCGCTGTAGGCGACTGAGAGACGAGCAAGCTGGGCATTATAACTGGCGAGCGCAGCAAGGGGTGTTACCGAAAGAGTGGTGACGTGTTCCTGCGAAAGAACCCCAGCCTGCCGTAAAAAGGTCGTGAGCAGCAGCGGCGTGATATCCTGCGGGGATTCTGGCAAGCTGTGTAACACATCATTCACAAGAATCGCGCTTTACCTATATGCAGATTACACGTTACCGCAAAATCAACCAACAATCAACCTGTGCAACCGAGCTTTATTTTTGGATAGCAGTAATTGAAGCGCCGAACGCATTGCCGCTTAGCCGCCGCTGTAGGCGGTCGGCGGCAGCGGCGTGTTAGGCCGACCGGGGGAATGAGAACGGTTGTTATTCTGCAAAGAGTTCGGCCAAAACGGCCAAGACCTTCGCTTGGGTTGCGGGAGCGATTCGTCCGAGATATTTGACCAACCGGTGCTTGTCAACGGTGCGGATTTGATCGAGAACGATATGCGCGTCTTTTCCGTCAAAGCGCAGTGCCACGCGTGACGGATACGCTCTGGCTTTGGTGGTCATTGGCGCGACAATCACGGTCTGGATGTAGTCATTCATCTCATCGGGTGAGATGATCAGACAGGGACGCGTTTTCTGGATCTCCACACCGACCGTTGGATCAAGGGTCACGAGGTAGACGTCGAAGCGTTTCATTCCCATTCCCACTCGGTGGTATCCCAAATCGTTGGTGTACCTTCTGCATGCAGGAGGGTATCATCATGCCGTTCAGCCATATGGCGAAACTGCGCGACCCAATCGGCACGTGCAGCTGAACTGGCGCGCACGATCAGGTGGTCGCCTTGGACTTCGAGCTCGATCGCGTCAGTCAAACCGACTTGATCACGAACCACTTTGGGGATGCGAATGCCGTGGGAGTTGCCGATTTTCACGAGGCGGGTCTTAATCACCGTGCTCATCGCAGTCATCCTTTCTGTCGTAGATACATTGTAATTACGAAACAGGAGATTGTCAACTGAGATGGCACCGGACGGCCTAACGGATTGCCGCTTAGCCGCCGCCGACCGCTCGGCGCGCTGCACAGTACAGATTCTAAAATGCCAACGATTCCGCGCGCTGGAGTCGGTCGGCTACATCCCATCATCACGGCCAGCCGTAACCCTTTTCCAGAGAAACCCAAGAGGGTTTCTCATCAGCGACGTGGTAGGCCGGAGCGGAATAGTTACGGTGCGCTGTTGTTGGCGCGGACGCACACCAGATTGGTTATGGATCGGGCGTGGTCGTTGTCCGTTTGATTTCTGCGACGATATCGTCGACATTCATATCACCAAACAGGGCATCATGCTCGATGGTAGAGTTGCCGAAACCGGTGCTGAATTGGTTGAGAAAGCGCAGTGTATTGACGACCCCCATCTCTTTGAAGAGGAGTTGGATGGCAGCGGCGGTCAACTCAGTTAATGGCCGCATAGTTGTTGTCATTGGAGCACTTCCTGAGCAAGTTCTATAGCGAAGTGCAGAAACATTGAACCATCCGCATCCTGGGAGCGCGGGCGTCCCGCCCGCATGCGCGCAAGATGCGCGCGGTCCCAATGATCAACCATTCTGCACCTAGCTATAAGGGGGAGACAACCATAATGGTAATCGCAGGATGGGTTCGGGCTTTGCGCAAGAAGCGATCATCACATGTACAGAAGTAATCCACGGCTGAACACCGAAAGCGAAGGGTCGTTGTTTGAATGATCGGGGTCGGCCAACAGCGATATGCTTCGGGATCGAGGTCGAATGAAACCAGTGTGCTATCCGGGCGCGCGATAATTACCCAGTCACGATCAAAGTCGCCGTCGGGGGTATTAAAATAGTGAATGGTATAGCCATTCGCAAGCCGTATGTTGCGATAGGCGGGTGCGATGTAGACGACCAGGCTTCCGATGAGGGCAAGCGTCACAAGTGCGAGCGACGAGCGACGCACCCGAACCGATAGATGAGGAGGATGAGAAGCCCCCACACTGGAATGCCAACATACCAGATCGGCAGATACGGCTGTCGATCACTCGTTGCATCTGAGAGAGCCTGCAACAGGACAACTCGTGACTTCGCAGTATGCGTCACAAAACGCCATCGTTTCGAGGCCGACACCATCGCGCTACATGTGCCCTGGAAGGTACGGGAATGAGGCTCTCCCTTTCACAAGGCCCTGAGAAAATCGAGTAGTGCCTCGTTGACTTGGTGCGGCGCCTCCATGTTGACCATGTGCCCTGAACCTGCAACGACGACTTTTCGAGCAGACGGAACGTGCTGCGCGAGCATATCAGCCATCGCCAGAATGTCCGGCACATCGTTGTCTCCTACGATAATCAATGTTGGTCCCGTGATCTGGCTCAATCGATGGATTGCGGGTGGCTCGATAAAGTGCCCAGGATCCGCATGCACGAAATGCCATCCTGAATAGTCGGCCATGTTCTGTCTCAGACGTGCGGCAACCATTGGTTGACGAAACGCCTGAGCAAAAAACGGGTGCGCAAGCCAGGTCTCTTTAGCCGCCTGCGTACCGTCTTGACTGGCCTGCTGCCGAATTGCGCCCATGAGGGCCAAGTGTTCTGGTGACCAGGAAAATCCACTCAGTCCGCTATCGATCAAGATGAGTGCACGAACGCTCTCTGGGTAGGTCAGCGCAAAATCCACAGCAACGGCGCCACCCATCGACAGCCCGACCAGGTAGGCTGCCTCAACACCCAGGTGGTTCAGCAAGGTATGCAGATCTTCGCTGTGGGAATAGCTGTCCTGCGTGGGGAGGCTGGACTGACCGAAACCACGCATGTCGTAACGAATGACGTGATAGTGTTGGGCAAGGTACGCGAATTGGTCATCCCACATGCGGGTATCAAGCGAAAAGCCGTGTACGAGAACCAACGGAAATCCGCTGCCAGCAGTTTCGACGTAGAGTTGAGCCTCGTTCGTTTCCACAAAGCGACGATGTATATCCATAGGTAATGATCTCCTCAATCATGACGCTTACGATGGTGTATGAACCGCCGAACGTCTTGCCGCTTAGCCGCCGACCGCTCGGCGCGTGCTGCATGGATAGTGTATCAAAAAAGCCACGATCTCGCGCGCCGAAGGCGGTCGGCTACATCCACCCATCACGGCCAGGCGTGACTCCCGCCCAAAGAAACCCCCGCATCAGACGGTTCGCCGATTGATATGATACACCTGCGTGACCCGCAGTGACAGACCAGCACGCCGATTGGTGCCATCGAGTCCATGCGACATCCTGGTTCCCCAGCACCGGTGACTTCGCCACTGGTGGCAGTGAACGCGTTCGCGTTGATTGACCCCATTTAGGAAGCTACGCGATCAGGTGCGGGGGCGGGTCACGCAGGCAATCGTGTGTAAGAAGGCTGCCATGCCGGTGACCAAGCGTACCCCGAAGACCGTTCAGATTGCGGGCTTACCCTGTATTCATCTCCATGCCGCTGGCATGGATATTGGGGTCGATGAAATTGTCGTTGCGGTCCCCCCCGACGCCGATCCTCAGCCTGTACGCGTCTTTCGCACCTTTACCCCTGACCTCCATGCGCTCGTGGCCTGGTTGGTTGCGTGTCGCATTGACACAGTGGCCCTTGAATCCACCGGTGTCTACTGGATCCCGATCTACGATCTGTTAGCGCAGCATGGCATTATTCCTTACCTGGTGAACACCCGCCATGTCAAGATGATCCCGGGCCGTACGTCCGATTGGAATGATGCACAGTGGCTCCAGCAACTCCACGCGCTCGGTTTGTTACGCGCCTCGTTTCGCCCCGATGCCGAGATCACGGCGCTGCGCACGCTCGTGCGCTATCGGGCTGAGCTCATCCAACACCGGGCCCCACATATTCTACATATGCAGCAGGCGCTGCAACAGATGAATATCCAGCTCGAGCGCGTCCTCAGTGACATCATGGGTCTCACCGGCCAGGCGATCCTGCGCGCGATTGTGGCGGGGGAGCGCGACCCGGTGGTGCTTGCCCAGCATCGCAATCCCGCGTGTAAATCCAGTACCGACACGATTGCCAAAGCGCTCACCGGCACCTGGAAGGACGAGCACCTGTTTGTGCTGCAACAAGCGCTGGTCTTGTACGATGTCTATACCGCCCAGATTGCGGTGTGTGATGCCCAGATTGAGCAATATCTTCAGGCAATGGAGTCGCGGACCGATGATCCGCACGTGCCCCTCCCCGATCTTCCACCAGCAAAGGCTGACTCGCGAACAAAGAATGCGTCTCCACCCGCCACGCGGGCCCAGTATGCCCAAATTGTCGGGGTCGACCTGGTCGCCGTGATGGGATTATCGGCCTCAGGTGTCCAGACGATCCTCAGCGAGATCGGCACCGACATGAGTCGGTTTCCGACGGTCAAACACTTCTGTGCCTGGCTGGGCTTGGTGCCGCGCAACGATATTTCAGGTGGCAACGTGCTCCGGTCGCGCACGCGCAAGGTCGTCAATCGGGCCACCCAAGCCTTTCGCCAAGCAGCCCAAGCCGTGGCCCGTTCCCATGCAGCCATCGGTGCCTATTATCGCGTGGTGCGTGCGCGCAAAGGGCCGCAACAAGCGACGGTCGCGACGGCCCATAAGATTGCGCGCACCTTCTATCATCTGCTCAAACATGGTGAGGAGTATCGTGCCGAAAGCGCGGCCGCATATGAACACCAGCGCCAGGAGCGCGAAATACGTGCGCTGACGCGTCGCGCGCAAAAGCTCGGCTACACCTTGGAACAGATCCGTAGCCCGACACAAGCTCCCCCGACCTAACCCGTACCACCGGAGGGTTTCTTAGGAGCGGCGTGTTGGGCGGATGCGCCTGATGGAGTGCTCCTGCGTACCTGTAGGGAGCATGTGCTAGGCAACGTTGCGCAACTCTTCCCGCACGACACGCCGCACGAGATCCTCGAGTGATTGGCGGTCAATATGTTCGCGCAGCGCGTGATTGATGGCGGTCTGATAATTACCGCCCCCGTCCTGTTCGGCCTGCTGCCGAAACCAGGCGATAATCTCATCATCCAACCGGATCGTAATGCGCGTTTTGCCTGCGGGTGTCGGATCCAGCGCCCCCCGTGTGCCGTGCGTAAAATCGTAGTCGTCGTGCATGGTGTTTATCCTTCGTACTGCGTACGTTCGTGGCGGGTGGCTTCTCGTGCAGAGATGATACGGATGCGGTGGGTGCCGCGCCAGGCGTACACCACCGTGAGCAGTCGTCCAAACGCATCGATGCCCACCGTGATAAACCGTTCTTCATCGGCAACATCATCGGCCATGGTGAGTGCCATGTCATCACCAAAAACCGCGACCGCGTCTGCAAAACTGATGCCGTGCTTGTCGCGATTGGTCCGCGCCTTGTCGGGATCCCATTCATAGTCCATGATCTGGCCTTTGCGTGCCCGCATGATCATGGTATGAGTATATGTACAAATGTACACTACGTCAAGGAGGAAACGGCTGGCAAATGATGCGGCGGATGCTGCGCTCCGCCGAACGGTCTGCGTCAGCCGCCGTGAGCGCGCCGCACCAGAAAGCGCCAAAATGCCAACGATCTCTCGCGCCGAAGGCGGTCGGCTACATCCCATCATCACGGCCAGCCGTGACCCTTTACCAGAGAAACCACGAGGGTTTCTCATCAGCGGCGTGTTAGGTGGGGGCGTCGTGCAATAGTGCGGGCGCATCGCTCCTCGGATTGTCTGCTGCTCTGGTCGTCTGATCGATGTTTGCTGATCATGCGGTGTGCCAACCCGACCGCTATCACGGGCCACAGCAGACACCACCACAATCCGATGAATGTGGGATACTGCCAGAGCGCGCCAAGGATGACGAGACCGACGATCGTGTTGTATGCACGAGTCATTGACCAGAGATGCTGATCACGGAGTATGTGATGGAGTGGTGCAGATTGGCGGGCGATCTGGATGTAACTCGCGAGAAGAAGAGTCCCACTGATCAGCAGCACCCAACTCAGCAGCACGATGACGGGCGATAGGGATGCTGTGGCAAACCAGACAACACCAAGCCCACATGGCCACGCCAACATACCAACGGTGATAAACGCCTGGATGATCTCGCGGGCACCGCTATCATGACGATACAGCATGCTATCTCGTGTTGTTGAGGGTGTGGTTGGTGGTGGCATAGTCGGCATGGATCGTTCCGTTTCTGACCGCGTTACGGGGAGTGGAAATGGGTGTAGTTTGTGAGCGTTGCATGTTTCCGGATGCAGCAGCAGTGTATGCTCGTTTGCATTGAAGCATGTGCATTCATTTTTGGCTGTGCTATCCATACGCTCTAGAGCAGATGGGATGGTAAAGACCAAGCCACCACCTAACGTTGGCGGTTAGCTGCCGCCGATGACCCGGCGCGCGTGGTACGGGCATGGTATCAAAAAAGCCCCGATCTCGCGCGCCGGAGGCGGTCAGCTACACCGCAGTGTTAGGCCGACCGATACACGGCGGCGATTTATGCGTGTGTCGGCTGTGTATCGGGTGGGTTTGAAAAGACCTCCTGCATGACCTCCTGATAGGCCGTATACACCGCCGTATCAAAGCAGACAAAGGTGACATGTTCGGGGACCATGTGTGTTGCCAGAAACTCGATGACCGTACGCACCGCAATACGGGTGGCGGCGCCAATCGGGTAGCCATAGATCCCGCAACTGATCGCGGGAAACGCAATCGTGCGGAGATCATGTTGAACCGCGAGGGTTAAACTGGCGTGGTAGCAGGAACGCAGCAATTCTGCTTCGCGGGCATTTCCACCATTCCATACAGGACCAACCGTATGAATAATCGCGCGCGCCGGCAAGCGGTATCCGCGAGTGAGTTTGGCCTGCCCGGTCTTGCAGCCACCCAATAACCGGCATTCGTGAACGAGTTCTGGGCCAGCCGCACGATGGATTGCCCCATCCACACCGCCACCACCTAATAGCGAGCTATTGGCGGCATTGACAATCGCTTCCACGGAGAGTTTAGTGATATCCCCATGCAGAAGGGTGAGACGATGCTGCATCACATATGCTCCTGTACGGTCATGAAGCTGGTAACGTGTGTCATCTTCCGGTAGGGGACGTGACGCACATGCGGGCACGCGCACACGAACGTCCGTAGGTCGGCCTAACGGGTTGCCGCTTAGCCGCCGCCGATCGCCCGGCGCGCTGCACGGATAGTGTATCAAAAAAGGCCCGATCTCGCGCGCCGGAGGCGGTCGGCTACATCCCATCATCACGGCCAGCCGTGACCCTTTACCAGAGAAACCACGAGGGTTTCTCATCAGCGGCGTGTTAGGCGGGCATGCTGACTGGACTGCGGTGATGGTATTGCGGTTACGGGAAATAGCGATAGATGTCACGGCGATGGAGAAAACGCACAATTGTGACTGTTTCTTCCGAAATCGTGATACCCATCCGATAATCACCGATACGAATGCGGTAGTATGGGCCAGCGGATGTCAGGTGTTTGATCGTGGGAATCTCTGTCCACGTGTGCGCGTTCTCCAGCTGCATGATCACCGCTTCGATCTCACGTCGGAGTGCCTGCTGGCGGATCTTCTTGAGGTCTTTGAGAAAGCTGCGCCGGAAGATGACGTTCACCGGGTCGCTCGCAAGCGCTGCATGATCTCGTCACGGCTGACCAGCTCGGATGCCTCGCCGTCTTTGATGGCACGCACCATGGCCGCATCTTCAAGCGCTTCGGTGAGCACGGCCGACAACCATTCGCGACGCTGTTCCAGGACTTCAACGAGGGCTTCTTTCAGCAGATCTTTGAGTCGTGTATCATCCGTTGACAATGGTGTCATCAAGTACTCCGATCAACTGGTTGCACCTGTTACGCCGGACATGGTACCACGTTTTTTCACGCGATGGGGAGGCAATAGGATGCGCAACGTGGAAGGGACCGCGCATCACGAACCCAGAGCGCATGATACTGCCCGCCTAACGGTTTGCCGCTCAGCCGCCGCCGACTGCTCGGCGCGCTGCACGGATAGTGTAGCAAAAAAGGCCCGATCTCGCGCGCCGAAGGCGGTCGGCTGCATCCCATCATCACGGCCAGCCGTGA
>CALLZL010000496.1 GCA_937859575.1 uncultured Chloroflexota bacterium | reverse complement strand
GGCCACGACGCCAGGGGCTCTTCGGCCTGCTGTCGGTCGGCTTTGTTGCAGCCGGTGTGCTGACGCTGCTCGGCTTTCTGATTACCGGCCTGATCGCAGCCCGCCGGCGTGCAATCGAGATGGGAATGCTGCGTGCTCTGGGGCTCAATAGTGGTCGTGTGATACTAACACTGACGATCGAGCAGGTGCTGCTGGTGGCGGCCGGCATTGGTGCCGGTACCGGTATCGGTGCGCTGGCGGCATTACTGGTCGTACCGCTGCTCCAGGTCGGTGTCGGGCCGCATCCCGGTACGCCCGCGGTGCCGCCACGGCTGGCGTGGGATGAGATTCAGATCATCTATATCGTCTTCGCAGCTGCCCTGTTGCTGACCCTTTCGGCGCTGATCTGGGTGATCGGCCGGCTGAAGATCTTCCAGGCCGTGAAGTTAGGGGATGTGAATTGATGTCGGCACACACACCAGAATCAACTCATTCCATCAACCCGGATCAGCCGATCATAAGCGCCGCCGGGCTGGTCAAGATTTTCAAAGTCGATGATCTCGAAGTCGTCGCACTTCAGGGGCTTGATCTCGAAGTCGCGCAGGGCGAGATGCTGGCACTGGTTGGCCCTTCCGGTTCGGGGAAATCGACACTGCTCAGCGCGCTGGGCGGGCTTGATCGACCATCGGCAGGCAAACTGATCGTTGCCGGGCGCGATCTGCTGAAACTCAACAACCGCGAGCTTACTCGCTACCGGCGCGAGCAGATCGGCTTCGTCTGGCAACAGACGACCCGCAACCTGCTGCCGTACCTGACCGGGCGCGAGAATATCGATCTGCTCATGACCCTGGCCGGCAACACGGCACGCGAACGACGCAACTGGGCAAACGAGTTGCTCGATGCCGTGGGCATGCAGGAGCATGCCGACCGCAAACTGGCCGAGCTCTCGGGTGGGCAGCAGCAGCGTATCGCCATCGCCTGTGCGCTTGCCAACCGCCCGACTCTGCTGCTCGGCGATGAACCGACCGGCGAGGTTGACTGGCCGACGGCGCAGCTGATCTTGAAATTACTGCACGACCTGCGCGAACGCTACGGCCTTACGATTGTGCTCGTCACCCACGACCCACGGGTAGCGGCAGCGGCCGACCGGGTGATCGCCATCCGTGATGGCCGCACCAGCAGCGAAACCGTAAATGTCGATCGCGACACCGACGTAGTGGCGGTCGAAATGCATACCGGCCCATTACAAGTGGAAGAGATGGTGGTTGTCGATCGTGCCGGCCGGCTTCAGATTCCAGGCGATCAACGAGCGCTGGCAGGTATCGGCCGGCGCGCACGGGTTGAGCTCGTCGATGGTGGTATTCTTATTCGGGCCGCCACCGACGACGGTGAGGAGCACAGCGGCGACACCGAAGAAGACGCCGATACGCTCTATCGCAACCTGTACGACAGCACCCCGCTCGAGGCGCCGCGACCACGGCGCGGCACAGGGTTGTTTGGCCGTTGGAGGCGCACATGATCGAACTGCACGATGTTGAGCGCACCTTTGCCGTCGGCCGGCGGCGCATCAGCGCGCTACGCGGCATTAGCCTGCAGATCCCGCGCGGCGCGTTTGTGCTGTTGATGGGGCCAAGCGGCAGCGGCAAAACAACCCTGCTCAATCTGCTCGGCGGGCTCGACCGGCCGACTGCCGGGCAGGTGATCATCGACGGCGAAGATCTGGCCGGCCGCAGCGAAGGCGAACTGGCCGAGTATCGCCGCCGGATCGGCTTCATCTTCCAGAGCTTTGCATTGCTGACAACCGCCTCGGCCTATGAGAATGTCGAGATGGGATTGCGGATCGCCGCCGGCACACCACGCGCCGAATGGGGTGTGCGCATTCGCCGGAGCCTTGCCGCGGTTGGCCTGACGAGCTGGGCCGACCACCGGCCCTACGAGATGGGCGGTGGGCAGCAGCAACGGGTCGCGATCGCCAGAGCACTCGCCATACGACCGCGCCTGATTCTCGCCGACGAACCGACCGGCGATCTGGATAGCCGCACGGCTGCGCGGGTGTTGCAGCTTCTGCGTTCGCTTGCCGATCACGAAGGATGCACGCTGGTTGTGTCGTCGCATGATCCATCAGCACTTGATTATGCCACTGAAGTGTATCGCCTGCGCGACGGCCAGATCGAAGAACGCGGCGCTCTCGCATGAAGTATAGCCGTATCGCACCTGCGCCGCAGCCACCGAGCCGCTGCACGCCCGGGGATAGGGGGGCTACAGCCGCGTCTCGAAGGTATCGCAGAAGACGTTCTCGTTGAACGTACCATGGAACGGCGACTTGCCCTGAATCTTCGCTACTACCGCCCGAATCACCTCGCGGCTTGGCGCATGCGCGTGGATCACGGTTCTAACCATCGGAACATCATAGAGATGGTTGGGTAGCGACAGCGACACAAAGATCGTCGGCACCTCGGTGGCATACCAGGGTATCTCGGCTGCCATCGGCGTCGACCAGCGGATATGCACTGTTGCTTCCTGGGCGAAGCCGGCGACATTGGCAAGAACGATTGCGGCATCATACTTCGTGGTATAGGCGGCGTTGGCCTCGCTTTGCAGCACCGTATGAAAGTTGACCCCAGTTTCGCCCTCGGCAATACGCTGCCGTGCATCTTTGAAGACATGCACCTCAAAACCGGCCGCTTCCAGTTCTTCCTGTGCAATACGCAGATACCCGCTTGGATCGGTGCCGGTGAAGTCCGATTGCCCTGTAATACCGTAGAGGCGGATGCGCCGGTGTGTCTCAGGGCGCAGGGGCAGATTCTTTTGTGTATCTTTAATCAGCGTTACTGTTTTATCGGCAACCTCAGCCGCAAGAGCGCGGTGGGCATCGCTTCCCACAACAGCAAGGGCCTCTGGGGCAGGAACGAGCGCCTCACGCGGCATGGTATGCAGGCCAAGCGAGGCTTTCAGCCCCAGGATGCGTTCGAGTGCTTCCTGCAAACGTTCCTCGGTAATCACTCCGTTACGGTAGCCGTCGAGCATAAAGCGGAAGTCCTCATCTGCATTCCTGAAGAAGAGGAACATATCACAACCTGCTGCAATCGTAGCCGGCACCGCGTCACGCCGCCGCATCGCCGCCGTCAGGCCAAGCATTGGCGAAGCATCCGTGAGGATAACGCCATTGAAGCCAAGTTCGCCGCGGAGCAGATCCCGCAGAAGCTCGGGGGCCAGGGTGGCCGGTAGAAGCTCACTATCGGCGATGCCGGGGCGGAATTTGCGCGATAACTCCGGTGCGCCGATATGCCCAGCCATGATCGACTGCACACCATGATCAATCATGGCACGATACACCCGGCCAAAACTGGCCTCCCAGGCCTCCACACTCAGCGTATTCCATGAAGTGAGGACATGCTGGTCGCGTTCGTCTACGCCATCACCGGGGAAATGCTTGATGGCACAGGCTGTTCGCGATTCGCTGATACCGTCGAAATACTCTTTCGCACACGCGATGACCACCTCGGGTGTGTTGCCGAACGAGCGCGTAGCAACAACCGTATTGCGCCAGTTCTGGTGAATGTCGACGATCGGCGCAAACGCCCAATTACACCCGAGCGCGGCCGTCTCGATCCCGGCCACACGACCCATATCACGGGCGATTGACCTATCGGGGTGCGATCCGGCCTGCAGGTGGGTACAGACCAGCGTGCCGTCGTTAATGCTCCCAAAACCGCCCATCTCGGGATTTGAGGCGATCAGGAGCGGAATTTTCGATGTTGACTGTGCATGGCGGATGTGTGCCTGTACCGTCGCGGCGTCCGCCCCGCGGAAGCGCATACCTCCCACATGATAGGTGCCGATGATATGATCGAGATACGCGGGCGTGAATGCAGTATTGAGATTGATGAAGAGCTGGCCGATCTTCTCTTCGAGCGTCATGGCGTCAATGGTATTCCGCACCCAGGCGATATCGTCCGCACTCAGGTGAAATGGTTTCGCCGTCAGATCAACCATTGTATCTCCTCTTTTCGCATGAAAGAAGGCCGATCCTGAGCCGCGCCAGCGGCGAAGAATCTCTTGGGGTGAAGGGAGCAGCCCTGCGTCGTCGCCTACTCCGCGAAGAGATGCTTCGCTGCGCTCAGCATGACAGCCAACTTCCCATTCTCTAGAGCGAGGTGCAGAAGTATTGATCTGTGCGTATGCGGGCGAGACGCGCATCGTGTGTGTATGCGGGCGAGACGCCCGCGCTCCCAGCGATCAATCGTTTTGCACTTTGCTATAAGAGATGCTTGGTGCGAGATTCATTATGGTATATTGTAACAGGCTACCTCCATTTGAGAATCCGCACCCAATAGCGGCGCACCAGGAGGAACCGATCTACCTCATCCCATTGGCATAAGGAGGGGGATTGAGCAATAATGCTTGCGTTTCATCACGGCCCGGAAGATCGCTCGGCTCTTACCTGCAAGTTTTTGGCGTACCACTCCTCCTGGGCTTCGTCTGTTTCTTCGTCTATAACGCGAACTTGCGGCAGATCGGTGCGGGGGATACACTGCCCGCACGCTATCTGCCGCTGATTCTGTGGCATGACGGCACGTTCGATCTCCACGCAAACAGCCATCTGGTAGCGCATGGGCATCCACGGCCTACAGAACGGAATCGGCCGGCTGATGCCGCTGATAAAGTTCGCTACTTCGAGCCGCGAGTCTACTGGATGGTGCGCACACGGCAGCATCAACTTGCTTCCCTGTACCCCATCGTAACACCAGTGCTGGTGGCTCCGCTCTATCTTCCCGCCGTTCTCTGGCTCAATGCACATGGTTGGGAGCAGCCGCAGATTGGCCGAGTGGCGGAATTGATGGAGAAGATTGCCGCGTCGGTGATTGCCTCGGTTGCCAGCGTTATCATGTTGCTGGTGCTGCGTCGTGATGGCGGCCGCTGGAGCCTTCCGCTCGCCGCCGTATTCGCGTTCGGAACCAACACCTGGATGATATCCAGCCAGGCGCTCTGGCAACATGGAACCGGCGAACTCCTGATCGCCCTGGCATTGCTGCTGGTCATCATCCCTGCCTCACCCGTGCGTATGGCGCTTCTCGGTGGCGTGTGTGTTCTCATGGCGGCAAATCGCCCGCCGGATGCACTGGTGGCTGGTGCGTTCATACTCTTTGCTATCTGGCATCGCAGACGCAATGCTCTGTGGCTGTTCGCCGGTGCCGCTGCCCCGCTGGCGGCGCTCCTGTACTATCACCTCGACTACATCGGCCACATTGCTGGTGGCTATGTACTGGTAAAGCCACCCAGAGACTTCTTTCAACACGACTGGTCAGGGGTGCCCGGATTGCTGGTCAGCCCGACACGCGGGCTGCTCGTCTTTACGCCGTTCTTGATCTTTGTTCCCATCGGGCTGATACAGCGCCTGCGATCGCCGGAATCAAGCGGGCTCGCCGTCGCGCTCAGTATTGCCGTCGTTGCGCAGATCATCGGCTATGCACAGGGAGACTGGCGTGGCGGCGCGGCATGGGGGCCACGCTGGCTCACGAACATCTTGCCGATCCTGATGTGGATGCTCGCGCCCGCGCCGCTCATCCTGCGGCCCTTCGTACGCAGCCTGCTCATCCTGACAATGGTTGCGTCGGTCGGCGTGCAGGCGATCGGCGCCTTCTGGTATACCAAGATCAGTGATGAGCGTATCTTTGCCGGAGACTCCAGCTCGATACATGCGGCGTGGGATCTTGAAAATATTCCGTTCGTGGTTGAATTGCGGCATCCGCCGGCGCGTGGCGATCTGCAGTGCGACGCGCAGGGCTCGATTGATCGGGTGGGGGCGATACTTCGCCCTGGCCCCGCAGATACCCCTGCTCTGGAGCATGGCGCGCCGATCGAAGGATGGGCGCTGACCTGTGGGCGCACACCCGCCAGGCTGTTGATCTTGATCGACGGGATCGTGATCGGCTCGACCGTCGACTTCCTGCCACGGGTGGATGTCAATGAAGTAATGCGCACATCGGCACTATCGGGCTGGCGCATAGAGGCCAACACATGGGGGGTTCCACCGGGCGAACACGTGCTGCAACTTGCTGTTCGCATCGAGCCACGCAGTAATCTTCGCATTGTGCGTGAACAGCGCGTCTTCGTGATCGCACACGAGCCTGCCATAACGGCGGTTGAGCCGCTACAGCAGCCGGTATCGGGGGCAGATCTCGATGCAATGGCCGAGCGTGCGGTGTCGTTGTTGCGAAACCGCCAGGACGAGCGGGGGTACTGGCTCACCGCGCATACGCAAACCATCCGTTATGAAGCGCCGCGACCGGAAATGAATACATTCCTGACCTCCATGCTCGTGGATCTGCTCGCACCCATCGCACAGCAAAGAGGTCTCGCCGATACGGTAGAGCGCGCAGCAGAACATCTCGTGGCCCAGATCGAAAGCAACGGATTGGTTCGTTATCATGGGTTGCCGGATGGGCCAACCATTGGTACGTTGGGATGTGCCATTACGCCCGACTCTGACGACACTGCATTGGTGTGGAAGATTGCCGGTCGGAGTATGGCCGACCCAAGGCAGCACCATATGCTGGAAGTACTTGCCCAGTATCGCGACGTGCGTGGTTTGTACTATACCTGGCTCGCACCACAGCAGCAGTATCAGTGCATAGATCCCGGCCACGATCCAAATCCGACCGATATCACCATCCAGATGCATGTGTATCTGATGCTGCACGAATTTGATCCGCCTGCCGCACAGAACCTTTGCAGTGCCTTGCAACGCTCGTTCCGGGATGAAGATATCTGGGTGTACTATGCCAAATCCCCACTGATACCCTACCTCCGCAGTGCAGAATTACAGCAGCTTGGCTGCAACATTCCGCTGCCGACCGAACGGTTGGCGCTTCCCGCTGCGGATCAGGAGATCTGGAGCGAGGCGGCGCACCTGCTCGTTACGGCAGCGTCGATGCCACACGATACCAACACACAGGAGGCTATTCGCAATCTGCTTGTACGCATCGGCAGCGACGACTTTGCCCTGTTGCGTGGCGCACCGCCACTGTTGTATCACAATGATCTAAGCGCAACCGTCAGACGCTATTACTGGTCTGAGGATTTTGGCTACGCGCTGTGGCTCCGGCTGTACGAAGTATCCGGTGTTGAAGCCGGCCACCTTTACCAACCATCACGATGACTCCTGTAACTTCTCAATCACCGGTGTTGCAGTATGTGCGTGTGTTGCGACACTTCGCGACTACGCGCGCGCCCGAGGTACTTGCACTTCAAGCCTCACCGATGTTCGGCATCTACCTCGGCGGCTTCAGCTTCGAACAGAGCAGTATTATTCAGGCGGGGTTGCTGCTCCTCGGCAGCCTCGCGCTCACAGCCCATATCTTCGTCTTTAATGATTGGGCCGGATACAGCACCGATATGCGGGATCCGCGACGGGCGACTATCGTCTTTGAGCGGCATGGCATTAGCAGGCCTCAGGTCGCGCATGTGGCAATCGCGCTGCTCATCTTCGCGATGGTCGTTTTGGCTGCCATCAGCCCACTGGCGATCCTGCTTGGTGTCGCGATTGCAGCCCTCAGCTTGCTGTATTCGTGTTCGTCGAGTTTCGGCAAGAGCACGCCGATCATGGGGTCGATGAATCACCTGCTCGGCGGCTCACTGCACTTCTTGCTAGGCTACACCCTGACGCGCCCTCCAGACACAAGCGGCCTCTTGATCTGCCTCTTTTTTGGGCTGGTGTTTGCCGGCGGCCATCTCAACCAGGAAGTGCGTGACTATGAAGGGGATGCGCTCAACGGCATTCGCACAAGTGCCGTCGTCTTCGGCGGCCGGCGCACGTTTCTTGCAAGCCTGGGCACGTTTTCGGCCGCGTATGCGATACTTGCCGGCTTAGCCGCACTCGGCATGCTGCCGGAGCTGTTGCTCTGGAGCCCGATCGTGTGGCTGTTGCATGTCGCATGGTCTGTGCAAGCACTGCAGCGTGGATTAGGATTCGAGACCGCGTTATGGATGCAGCGCCGGTATCGATTGCTCTTCGCGTTGATCGGGCTCGCGATGCTCACGTGAAACGATGGCTGCCTACTTCGGTGGAAGCCCCCTGGGCAGAACAAGGCTCAGAAGCGGATTAGGAAAACTGCGCGCCAACGTCACCGCGAAGAATGTTTCGGCAAGCCCCGGCAACTTGGCAACCTCGACCAGCGCCCCACTGTCTAGCTCATCCTTCACCACGATGGAAGGTACCACCGCCAACCCTCTGTGCTCACGCGCCACAAGACGCAACATCGCCATGTCGTCTACTTCGGCAACGATCCGTGGCTGGACTCCCAGCCGGCTCACCAGTGCATCAAAACCCATGCGAATGGTTGACTGGAGCGAGGGGACAACCAGGGCTGCGTCATGTAACAGTGCTTCCAACGACACATGATCCCGTTCGGGGTTCGGTTGTGCGACAAGACTCACGGGTTGCTCGTCGATCACATGGACGACCCAGCGGGTTGCTGTATTGCGCACCGGGGGGATGTTCGAGAGAACGACATCCAGCGTGTATGTTTCAAGCTCTCTGAGTAGTTCGTCTAACGAGCCGGAGCGAATAATCACCTCAACCTCCGGTGCTGCAAGCGGCCGACGCAAAAACTCAAGCTGGAAGTTGCGTGATAACGTCGCCAGGGCACCAACCCGCAGTACCTGCAACTGGGATCCCTCCAGCCTGCCGAATGTCCCCAGCAACTCATCACCCTTGGCGAAGATCGTATCCGCAAAAGCAAGCGCGACAGCGCCGGCTTCGGTGAGCACCAGACGTCGCCCAATCCGCTTAAACAATGGCTGCCCCAGGTAGGCTTCCAATGCGCTGATCTGCATAGAGAGCGCAGATTGGGCGACGCTGTGCTTCTTGGCAGCACGCGTGATGTTACCCTCGTGCGCCACGATCCAGAAGTAGCGTAGGTGGTGGTAGTTCAACATCGCCTGAATTCCGTTCTAAAAAACAGAACAATAGATGCTATTACATATAATTTTCTGATTGTTCTTTGCATGATACCATCGACTACGGGTTCAGAGAGATGGAAGGATCACATGCATGAAGAGTGCTATGGTACATGACCTGGCGCTTATCGGATATCTCGCGCCGCTCGCACTGGCGGCGGTGGCACTGGTGGTGGTATTCAATCTGGTACGCTCGGTTGAGCTGAGCTTCCAGCTTGGCCGTGGAATCATGATCGGCTCGTTCGTACTATCGCTGTATGTCGGTGCGGTTGTTTTTGGCTCCGGCCCGCTCGTCAGCCCTGTTCTCGGCATCGGCGACATAGGCATCTCGCTGCGGCTGGACGCACTGAGCGTCGTGATGTTCTGGCTCGTAACCTTCCTGGGCACGCTGCTGATCCAGTTCAGCCGCAACTATTTAGAAGGCGATCCGCGCCAGAAGCTGTTCTTCGGTTACCTGTACCTGACGATCAGTGCCGTCCTGTTGATGGTGTTGTCCGGCAATTTGTGGCAGTTGGTTTCGGCATGGATCGCAACCAGCCTCGCACTGCACGGGCTGCTTGTGTTCTACCCGGATCGTCCGCGTGCGATCCGGGCTGCGCGCAAGAAGTATATCATCGCCCGCATTGGCGATCTCTGCCTGATCGTCGCAGGGGTACTAATTGCCCGAATATTTGGGGCAACCGATCTGGGCATGATCCATGCAGCAGCGAGTACTGTGCTGGCAGAGGGGCAGGCCCCCGGCGGCATGATCGTCGCAGCGATCCTGGTTGTGGTCGCCGCCTCGCTGAAATCGGCGATGTTCCCTGTTCATGGCTGGTTACTGGAGGTGATGGAGACGCCGACACCGGTATCGGCTCTGTTGCATGCCGGCCTGCTCAACGCGGGAATTTTTCTCGTGGTACGGTTCGGCGAACTCGTGTTTCTGTCAAGCCATGCGCTCATCCTCTTGATCGCCATCGGCGGATTCACCGCCATCCTCGCCTCGTCGGCCATGATCACCCAGAGCAGCGTCAAGGTCTCGCTGGCCTATTCGAGCATGGCGCATATGGGCTTCATGCTGATGTTGTGCGGATTCGGGGCTCATACCGTTGTGATCATGCACCTGATTGCCCACTCCTTTTACAAAGCCCACGCATTTCTTTCGTCCGGCAGCGCCATCGAGTATGCGCAGAACACCGGCACGCAGCAACTGAAGACGGTACCGAACCCGCTGAATCTGCTGGTGAACCTGGCGGCGGCACTGGCGATCTTCCTCACAGTCGCGACCATGTTGGGTATTGATGTCACCAAGCGGCCGGGTGAGACGGCCATGATATCAATCTTTATGATCGCTGTTGCCTATCTGCTGGTGAAAGGCAACACCGGCACAGTGTCTATGAGCGTCATCGGGCGCACCGCGCTGATGGCCACCCTGGTAACAGCGGCGTTCTTCGCGCTCGAACTGGTTGCGGCGGCACTGCTCGGGAGCGCGGTTGCCGTCTTTCCTCCGCCGGACACACCCACCTTGATTGCAATCGTACTGGCGGTGGTCGCTTTCGGCGGCGTGGCTCTCCTCAGCGCCCTGCTGCCCGCACTGGCACAGCGCCCGGCATGGCGGGCGCTCTATGTCCACCTCAAGCATGGCTGCTATACCAATGCCCTCTTTGATCGCTTCCTGCAGCCGTCGCGCAAAACCCGCTAACTATTAACCGATATTCGGAGAAGATCATGACACTGCTTTCAGTTGACATGCAGGCTCAGCCTGCGCCGATGGTTGTTGGGCCGATCCACCAACGCTCGTCCGACACGATCCAGGCGGCGGTGAAGCGCGCCGAGCGGCGGATCGCTCCACTGTGGCCCCTGCGGCACTTTGTGGCGGTTAACCCATACCTCGGCTTGCTTGAACATCACTTCGAGGCCGCTGCACACATCCTGGGGCGCCGGGCCGGCGCACGTATGACAGCCCCACGTGCCTTCTATGCCCAGGCAATTCGGAACGGACGCATCACCGATGCCGATCTTCGTGCGGCACTCGCCGAGGGCGGCACTCTTCGCGGTTCGCACATCGACATCGATACGCTCAAGGCGTTCGCCATGCACGATACGACCGAGATCGCATTCATACCGCTCCCAACCGTCGCCGATGTCGCGCACACGGTAACCGGCGTCCATTGGGGTGAGATTGCCACCGAGTCGATCTCAAGCTGGGCAGGTGCGTATTTTGATCTGGGCCAGACCTACTGGAAATCGCCCTGGGCCGACCTGCCGCCGTATGCGGCATGGCGCGCCGAGGCTGCTCTCGATCGAAGCGCCGAGGTACGCGGCGTACGTGGCTTTCGGCAGACGGTGCGCCAGCTGCCGGACTCGGCCATGGAGACTATTATCGCCGCAGTAGAACTGCTGCACATCCCCATCAGCGGGCTGGATGCCTATCTGCACCGACTCTTGCTGACGATACATGGCTGGGCCGGCTATGCTCGCTATCACCTGTGGCAGGCCGAACTCTACGGCAGGGAAGACCACACACTCGCCGATCTGCTGGCGATTCGGCTGGCCTGGGAGGTGGCGCTATGGAACAGCTTTGCGCATGAGGGGGTCGCTGAAGCATGGCATACACGAAAGCTCGACCTGTGTGACGAGAATCTTGATGAACCGACACAGCGGGCGCTCGCCGGCGATCTTGTGCTCCAGCGAGCATTTGAAAAAGCCTATCAGCGCCGGCTATTCGAGTGCCTCGGCGCGCCGAAGCAGGCCAAACATGTCGAACGGAAGCGCGTGCAGGCGGCATTCTGCATCGACGTGCGCTCCGAGATCTTCCGGCGCGGGCTGGAGAGTGTGACGGAGGCGGTAGAGACGATCGGATTTGCGGGATTCTTCGGCTTGCCGATTGAGTATGTGCGGTTGGGCGATACCCACGGCGGTGCGCAGTGCCCGGTGCTGCTGACGCCCCAGTTCGTGATCGCCGAGTCGGTCGGCGGCGAACCTGATACCAGGGTTGCTGCTATCGCTGAGCAACGCACGATACACCAGCGACTAGCCAAAGTCTGGCGGACGTTCAAGTTCAGCCCGATATCCTGCTTCGGGTTTGTCGGGCCGGTCGGGCTGGTATACATCAAAAACCTGATCATGGATACGCTGGGGCGCGGGCGGCCTGTGCCCCACCCGGCGAAATTCGGCCTGGATTCGCGCACCTCCGAGCGGCTAGCACCGAGCATCGATCGCCACGACATCGGGGGGCGCACGGCCGGCATGACACTGGATCAGCGACTGAATGCGGCCGAGAGCGGGCTCAGGGGTATGTCGCTGACGAATAACTTCGCCCGGATTGTGCTGCTGGCCGGGCATGGCTCGACCACGGTCAACAACCCTCAGGCAACAGGTCTCGACTGCGGCGCGTGTGGCGGCCATACCGGCGAGGCAAACGCCCGTGTCGCAGCGCTGATTCTTAACGACCCGCATGTGCGCGCCGGGCTAAAAGAACGGGGCATTGTCATCCCCGACGATACGGTGTTCGTGGCTGGCTTACACAACACCACCACCGATGATGTCGCACTGTTTGACAAAGACCGGATTCCGACCAGCCATGCCGACGACATCCGCGATCTGGAGGCCGATCTTGCCGCTGCCGGGCGTCTTGCGCGTATGGAACGATCCGCCCAGCTGAAGATCAGCACCGATATAGCGATCGATCATGCCGTGCGCCGCCGGAGTACGGACTGGTCGCAGGTACGCCCGGAATGGGGATTGGCGGGCCGCGCAGCCTTTATTGCCGCCCCACGTGCGCGCACGGCCGGCATCGATCTGGCGGGGCGTTTCTTTCTTCACTCGGACGACTGGCGGGAGGG
>CALLZL010000495.1 GCA_937859575.1 uncultured Chloroflexota bacterium | reverse complement strand
TCAAGGGCTCGCGCAAGAGCACACCGTATGCGGCGCAGATCGCATCGGAGATCGCAGCACGTAAGGCAATGGAAAACGGGATGCGGTCGATCGATGTCTTTGTGAAGGGGCCCGGTTCGGGGCGTGAAGCAGCCATCCGCTCGCTTCAGTCGGCAGGATTGCAGGTGACGTCGATCACCGATGTAACGCCGATCCCACACAATGGCTGCCGACCGCCGAAGCGCCGGCGCGTATAACGAGGAGAGTAAGTTCGATGGCTCGCTATAGAGGACCTGTTGGAAAGGTCAGCCGACGCCTGGGGATTGCAATTACGGAGAAGGCGCAGCGCGTTCTGAGCAAGCGTAACTTCCCGCCTGGGCAGCATGGCCCGACCGCCCGCCGCCGTCAGGTGTCGGATTACGGCCTGCAGTTGATGGAGAAGCAGAAGGCGCGCTATATGTATGGCGTGCTCGAGAAGCAGTTTCGCCGGATCTTCGCAAAGGCGCAGCGCTACCCGGGCGAGACGGGTGCGTATCTGTTTATTTTGCTTGAGCGCCGGCTCGACAATGTTGTCTATCGCCTGGGCCTGGCAGCGACGCGTGCTCAGGCACGGCAGCTTGTGACGCATGGCCACATCACAGTCAATGGTCGCAAGACGAACATTCCTTCGTATACGGTGCGGGTTGGCGAGAAGATCGCTGTACGTCCCGAGAGCCGGCGGCGGAATTACTTCAAGAATCTTGTTGATGGCGGCGATCTTGGCCGCAATCGTGTGCCCGATTGGCTGCGGATGAATGCGGTGGATCTGGAGGGTGAAGTTATTGCCCTGCCACGTCGTGAGGATGCCGAGCAGGGGATCAACGAGCAGTTGATCGTCGAGTTTTATAGCCGTTAGTGCACACACGATACCAGATGCCGGATGCAGCCTGCAGCGCCTGATGGGGCAGCCTGCGTTCCGGCATCGATGTGCATGTCAGTTTGATGAACAACCGTTTGATGTGTGAGGGCCGGCTATGTGCTCTGACCCATCAACCTCGCGATGGCGAGCCACGATAAGAGGAGGCGACCTTGTTAGATATCGCCATGCCGAAGATTGAAGTCGTCCAAGCTGCCGAGAATTATGGTCGCTTTAGGATAGAACCGCTTGATCCGGGGTACGGGCATACCTTGGGAAATGCGTTGCGGCGTGTTTTACTTTCGTCGATCCCTGGTTCGGCAATTACAAAAATAAAGATCGATGGTGTGTTTCATGAGTTCTCGACGATCAGTAGTGTCAAGGAAGATGTTACTGAGATCGTATTGAACATCAAGGGTATTCGTCTGCGTTCATATGCCGAGCGACCGGTGAAAGTGCAGTTAACCAAGCGTGGCCACGGTGTTGTGCGGGCAGCGGATATCGACACACCAAGCAATGTCGAACTGGTCAATCCCAATCATTATATCTGTACCCTCGATTCTGATGATGCCCAGCTTGAGATCGAGATGACCGTCGAGCGTGGCCGGGGATATCTGCCGGCCGACCAGCGTGACACGCTGCCGATCGGCGAGATCCCGGTTGATGCTATCTTCACACCGGTACCGCGGGTGAATTACGTGGTTGAGAATACCCGTATCGGTCAGGCAACTGATTTCGACCGTCTGCTGATTGAGATCTGGACGGACGGAACGATCAAGGCCGGTGATGCGTTGAGCCATGCGGCGCAGGTGCTGGTACAGTACAGCCAGACGGTCGCTGATTTTAATCGGCTGTCGACCGAGCAAGAGCAGCCGCAGGTTGCCAATGCACTGGCGATCCCGGCCGATATTTACGATACACCGATCGAAGAACTCGATCTTTCGACACGCACATACAACTGTTTGAAGCGCGCCGATATTACCAAAGTCGGCCAGGTGCTTGAGATGGATGAGAAGGCGTTGCTCTCGGTGCGTAATCTGGGGCAGAAGTCGATGGAAGAGATTCGTGACAAGTTGATTGAGCGCGGCTACATCCCACGTGGCAGTGTTGCGTCTGCGACAGGCGCGGCGTTGCCTGGCGAGTAGCGCTTGCAGGGGTAAGGCGAGAGCATGAGACACCGAAAAGCAGGATTCAAGCTCGGGCGCGATCAAGAGCAGCGGAAAGCGTTGTTGCGCGGCCTGATGATCGCATTGATTGAGCACCGCAAGATCCAGACAACGATCGCCAAAGCGAAGGCTGTTCAGCCTGAGATCGAGAGTCTGATTGCGCTGGCACGCGAGGATACGCCGCATGCACGGCGGATGGCGCTTTCGCGCCTGGCAAGCAAAAAGGCGATGCGTGAGCTTTTTTCGTTCGCACCGGAGCAGTATGCCGGGCGTAATGGCGGTTTCACACGGATCACCAAGCTTGGCCCGCGCCTCGGCGATGCGGCCGAGATGGTCGTGATCGAGTTACTCTGAGGCGATGCGCACTATCGCCCTGCGGATCGAATATGACGGCACCGATTTTGTCGGTTCGCAGTGGCAGAATAATGGGCGTACCGTACAGGGTGAGCTCGAAGGAGCCTGGGAGCAACTCTGTGGCGAGCGGCAGCGGTTGGCGCTTGCCGGCCGTACCGATGCGGGGGTGCATGCGCGCGGGCAGGTTGCAAGTGTGCGTAGTGCCACGACACATGATCGGGCAACATTACTGCGCGGAATGAATGGAATTCTGCCGGAAGACCTGGCGGTGCTGGATGTCTGGGAAGTTGCACCTGAGTTTCATGCACGGCATAGTGCGATCAGGCGTGAGTATCGTTACCTGATCGATAATGGCCGGGTTGCATCGGCGCTCTTGCGTAACCACGCCGTCGCTGTCGGTCGTAAGCTTGATGTAGCAGCGATGGATACCGTTGCACAAGGGCTCGTAGGGATGCATGATTTCGCAGCATTTTGTGATGGGCCGCAAGAAGGTTCGACGATTCGTCGGTTCTTCGGCGCGAGTTGCCGGCGCGAAGTTGTGTGGGGGCAACCGCTGATTGTCATAGACGTGGCGGCAAATGC
Organism: uncultured Chloroflexota bacterium; assembly: GCA_937859575.1. GTDB lineage: Bacteria > Chloroflexota > Chloroflexia > Chloroflexales > Roseiflexaceae > CALLZL01. The sequence continues at coordinate 9,845 of CALLZL010000495.1, read as the reverse complement.
ATTTTTGCGGCACATGGTGCGTAAAATTGTCGGGACGCTTCTTCTGGCAGGTGAGGGGCGGCTCGACGCAGCGGGGCTAGCCGAGATCATGGCATCGCGCAATCCGCGTCGTGCCGGGCGGCTGGTACCGGCACATGGCCTGTATTTAATGGATGTCCAGTATCCGGGTGATGGTTGCGTAGCGACCGAGCAGACCAGCGATAAATGACATAAGGGGACGGGAATGAAGACCTATTCGCAGAAGGCGTCGGAGATCCAGCGTGAATGGTTTGTGGTCGATGCGACCGAACAGACGCTGGGTCGCCTTGCGACACAGATCGCAACGCTCTTGCGTGGTAAGCACAAGCCAACCTTCAGCCCGAACCTCGACGGCGGCGACTTTGTGGTAGTTGTCAATGCCGAGAAGGTTCGGCTGACCGGGCGCAAACCGGATCAGAAGATGTATTACCGGCACTCGGGATACCCGGGTGGCTTCAAGGCTGTGCCGTATCGCCGGATGCTTGCAACGCACCCGGAGCGCATTCTACGGTTTGCGGTGAAGGGTATGTTGCCCAAGACGCGTCTTGGGCGGCAGCAGTTGATGAAGTTACGGATCTATGCAGGGCCGCGCCACCCACATGCGGCACAACAGCCAAAGGCATATGTGCCGCGGCAGAACGGCTAATAAGCACGGAGAAGTTATGGTCGAGAAACGTTACTACCAGGGAACCGGTCGCCGCAAGACGGCTGTCGCACGTGTGCGACTCTTCCCCGGCAACGGGGAAGTGGTTGTCAATGGCAAGACACCGACGGAGTATTTTGGGCCGGTTGATATTTTCCAGCGAGAGTTGGTGCGCCCGTTGGAGTTGGCGGGGATGACCGGCAGCTTCAATGTGCTGGTAAAAGGGCGTGGTGGTGGTGTTGCGGGGCAGGCACTGGCTGTGCGTCATGGGATCGCACGCGCCCTGCTTGATGCGAATGCGGAGCTGCGGCCGACGCTGAAGCGTGCCGGGTTGCTAACCCGTGATCCACGTGTCAAGGAGCGCAAGAAGCCGGGCTTGAAGCGTGCACGTAAGGCACCGCAGTATACCAAGCGTTAGCCTGGAAGCAGGGGATCTACAACTGGTTCTGGCTTCGTGATATGGCTATGATGTCGTATCACGAAGCCAGTTTTTTTATTGCCGGGCGCAGACGTTCGAGCTGATCGGCGGCACCGACGAGCAGGGCATTGCTGTGATTGGTGCGATCGAGCAGAGTCGTTATATCGAACGGTGTGCCGTCGAGATTGATGGCGTTCCCACCGGCAGCTCGCAGGATGGCCAAGCCACCGACCAGATCCCAGAGCGAGACGTGATCGATCAGGGCGGCGATGGCGCTTCCACGGGCCACATAGCAGAACGATGCGGCGGTTCCCCTCAGGCAGGGGGGTTTGCCGCGAAAGTCGATCGTAAAGCGGCGGTGCGCATTCGACGGCACACAGATCCAGTCGTCGCTGTGCCAGTGTGATGGTGCAAGAACGGTGGTTGATATACCATTATAGTAGGCCGGGCCATCAGGGCCGGCCCAGTAGCATGCATCGAGTAGCGGCAGATAGATCATGCCGAAGTACGGCTGCCCATGACGCAACAGGCCAAGCGAGATTCCCCAGAGTGGCAGACCGGCGATGAACGATGCTGTACCGTCGAGTGGATCAAGCGCCCAGACAAACTCTCGATCGATGGCGTGAGATGTTCCTTCCTCGGCGAGGATGCCGTAGTCGGGATAGCGATAAAGGAGGCGTGTAACCAGCAGTTTTTCGATCGCGAGATCGGTTTCGGTCACGAATGAGAGATCGGCTTTACGGCGGCCGACAGCATAGTTGAACTGCCGACGTGCGAGGTCGCCACATTCAGTGATCCAAGTGCGTAGTTCGATGGTATCGATAGTGTTTTGCATGGGTTCATTATATACGGCAAATGAAGGACGCGAAGCGATGATACGTGCCGTTCTGTTTGATCTTGACGATACACTCTATGATCTGCGGGCGCACTGGCGCTGGTGCCTGGAGACGGCGCTGGCGGATGTGCTGGCGCAACAGAGTCAGATTGATGCGGCGGAACTGATCGAACGGGCACTGGCCGGGCATGTCTATATTCGGCAGTTGAGTGAGTTTTTGCGAGCCGAGGGTATCGGCACGACTGCGCAGATAACTGCGGCGCAGCGCACATATGAGTCGATCTGGTTTGAGCGAATGGCACTCCCATCAGATGCCGCCATGCTGCTGACGCAACTACAGCCATCCTATCGGCTTGGGTTGGTCACAAACGGGCCTATCTGGACGCAGCGGGAGAAGATTGAGCGATTCGCATTGGGGCGTTGGATGGAGGCACTGGTGATCTCGGAAGAAGTGGGAGTCGCCAAGCCGGATCCCGCGATCTTTGCCATCGCGCTGCAGCAACTTGGTATACCAGCGGCCAATGCACTCTATGTCGGCGATTCACCCGAGTTCGATCTGATCGGTGCCGAGCGGGCCGGCATGCGCTCGATCTGGATGAATCGCCACCGGCGTGTGCCGAGTCGGCGAGCACCGACGCCGACGGCAACGATTCGATCCCTGGCCGAACTGCCCGGAGTATTGGAACTGATTGACCAGCAGCCGGGCGATAGCCTATAATACTCGAACGTGTGCCGTTATCGTGCGTCGTATGAGATGAATGGTTATGCGAGATCGAGTCTACCGGACGGATGCCGTTATCATAAGGCGCAGCGATTTTGGTGAGGCTGATCGGCTGCTGACGATTATCACGCCGTTCGGCAAGCGCCGGGTGGTGGCGAAGGGTGCACGAAAGACCAGCAGCCGGCTCGCCGGGCATATTGAACTGTTCACCTATACCACGCTGCTGCTGGCCGTTGGCCGGAGCCTTGATATTGTCACGCAGAGTGCTGTTCGGCGTGGGCATGATATATTGCGGCTTGATCTTGAGCGCATTAGTGCGGCATACTATATTGCCGAACTCGTGGATCGGCTGACCGAAGAGGGTGCCGAGGATCGACAGCTATTTGAGGTACTCATCGAGACGCTGCATGCACTTGATCGAGGAAGCGCAGTTGATCTTGTTTTACGCTGGTATGAGTTGCAGGTGCTGGATCGGATCGGGTATCGGCCGCAACTGCAGGAGTGTGCCGTCTGTGAGGAGCTACTGACCGAAGATGCCGCTGATTTTAGCCCGGCGGCGGGTGGTGTTGTGTGTAGCCGATGTGCGCGATCGGCAGCGGGTGTGCTGGCGATGCGCCTACCGGCCTTTAAGCTGCTACGGTATCTGCAAGTGCAGCCGATCGGTGTGCTTGAGCAGTTGACGATTTCGAGCGAGACGCGCGGGGAAGCTGAGCGATTAATGCGGGCATATGTACGTACCGTGCTTGAGCGCGATCTCAAGTCGGTGGCTTTTCTGGAAGAAGTACGTACACAGCCATAGCGTTTCGCCGGGTATGATGCGTGATGGTGATCGTGCATATGGCTGATGGATTAACATCGGTGCAGGCGATGTGGAAGGAGCCCTGCCGTGGCGTATGTCGATGAGTTGCTCGGGCGTGGTGAAACGGTACGCTATACGGCGCGACGCCACCTCTTTGTACTGATCAGTAGCATTCTTACCGAGCTGCTGCTGATCGGGCTGTTGATAGCGGCCGGTGTTACATCACAGATGGCATTCCCGAACCGTAGTATTGCGGGGCAACCTGTCGGGCAGGTGATCATGGTTGCATGTGTCATCATCAGCCTGATTGTGCTGTTAAGTGCCGTGCTCGATTACTTCCGCTGGAATGGTGAAGTCTTTGTGATCACCGATATGCGTGTCATTCTGGTGCGCGGTATTTTCAACAAAGAGGTGCTGGATTCATCGCTTGAGAAGATCAACGATGTCGAGCTGCGTCAGAGCTGGATTGGCCGGGTGTTCGACTTTGGTGATATCGAGATACTTACCGGAGCCGACAGTGGGGTCAATCTGTTGCCACAGATCGCGCGGCCGTTGGAGTTCAAGCGTATGATGCTTGATGCAAAGCATGATTTTACGCGTGGGTATAACTATTTTGATGATGCACCATCGGTTGCGGCGTATGTGAAATCGAACGCTCCAAACCAGGTGGGTGATATTCAGCAGACGCTGCAGAAACTGGCGGATCTGCGTGATCAGGGTTTACTTTCGTCGGAGGAGTTTGAAGCTAAGAAGCGCGAGCTGCTGAGTCGGATCTAGCTGAAAGAGGAGTTGGTGTGAGCTTGATCGAAGAGATAGAACGGGCGCGGGCGGCAATAGTGGCGCGTTCGCCGGTGCGGCCGAAGGTAGCCCTGGTGCTTGGTTCGGGGCTGGGCTCACTTGCCGACACACTCGAAGCAGCGAATGTGATCCCGTACCATGAGATCCCGGGTTTTGCCGAGTCGACGGTGCCGGGGCATCGGGGCGAACTGGCACTGGGGTATTTTGATGGGCAACCGGTGGCGGTGCAACGTGGCCGGTTTCACTTCTACGAAGGCTATTCGATGCAGCAGGTGACTTTTCCGGTGCGGGTTTTTCGGGCACTGGGATGTGACGTGCTGATTGTGACGAATGCGGCGGGTGGTTTGCGGGCCGACTGGTCGGTGGGTGATTTGATGCGGATCACCGATCATATCTTTTTGCCGGGCATGGCGGGGAATCACCCATTGCGCGGGCTGAATGAGGATCAACTTGGGCCACGGTTTCCGGCCATGCTCAATGCGTATGATGCACAGCTCGGGGCACTGGCCCATACCGTAGCGGCGGCACATGGAACACTATTGCGCGATGGCGTCTATGTTATGCTTTCGGGGCCAACCTTCGAAACCGGAGCGGAGATTCGCATGTGCCAGGCGATCGGTGCCGATGCGGTCGGGATGTCGACCGCGCCGGAGGTCGTTGTGGCACGGCATATGGGCATGCGAGTGCTTGGTATTTCGCTGATCACCAACCTGGCGCTGTCGGATGGTACACCGGCCAATCACGAAGAGGTGATCGAGGCCGGAGAGCAGGCACGGCCGAAGTTTGCCGCCCTGCTGCGCGAGGGGATGCGGCAGATTCCGTAGATATCAGGGTTGCCGATGTGGCATGGCGCAAGCGAGCGCCTTCGAACTACCCCCTGCCGGTGGCGTTGGACATATGTCCAACGCCATTTGCATATTCCTACAATGCGGGCGAAAGGGTCATGCGAGTTGCGGCAACCTCTTCGACACGGGTACGGCTCCAGCACATCGGATGATACTGAGCATTCAGCCAATGCGGGATGAAATCGGCATAGTGGCGGCTACCGGGGTGGCCCGACTGGCCAGTGGCATGGATGCTCCGGCTGCGATCCCAATCGCTGAGATCACAGATCTGGCGGTATGACGAGGCGACATAATATGGTGGGCCGGCATACTCGTGGGGAAAGTTACCGACATTGACGGTATCACTGTCGCCGCCATAGGGAAACGGCCCGCGGTTGAGCAGGCTGGCGAGGCCAGGCAGTGAGCCGAGTGCATGACGAATCTGCAGCATGTGGCTACGGCCATACTGCCATGTTGCCGGATCCTCGCCAAACTCGGCTTGCAGTTCGGTGAGCGTTGCAGCCCAGGCGCGTGCCAGCAGATCATCCCAGGTGGATTGGCCATTGCCCGGTAACCAGGCATCATGGCGGGTTGCCAGATGGTTGAGCAGATGCGGAAAGGTCCGGTTGAGCAGATCATAGCCTGGTAGCCCGGCAAAGACACCCAGCCCGGTAACAAGGCGGAGTGGTTCGGCAAGATCGGCATGGGCTGTGATCTGAAGATGGCGGCGCAGACGGGTGGCGATCAGGCCAGCGGCACTTTCGGCTGTCAGTTCGCCATCCCATGCGGCGAGCATATCGCGAGCCTGCTGTGCCAGCAGGGTTGAAGCCGGCAGACGCCCGGCGAGGGCTGCCAGTTGTAAGCCGGGAAGACTCAACTGATCGGCCTGGAGGCGCGCAAAACTGTCGATGTCGTGGGGTGCGGTATGATCAAGCAGATGCTGAATACGTTCGGCGCGATAGCCATTAAGATACTCGCCGGGTAGTGAATATGGGAAATCATCGGCAACAATCTGATTATTGGCCGTGACGATCTGCTCGTTGTGCGGATCCAGTGCATGGGGCAGATCATTGGCTGGAATCATGCCGAGCCACTCATACGCCGCCGACCAGCCCGGTACCGGGAGGCGGCCATCACCGGCGGCGCGGATCGGTAACCAGCCGGCGAGAGTATAGCCGATATGGCCATCGACATCAGCATAGCTGACGTTCTGGGTTGGTGCCGACCAATCGGCAAGGGCGGCACGGAAGGTTTCCCAGTTATGCGCCCGGTTGAGCGAGAATGTCGCATCGAACATCCTGCCAGGGGTGAGTGCCGTCCAGCATAGCGCGAGTGGTGGATCGTGTGCGATCCCGTTGCCGCTTGATGATGGAATGAGTGGGTTAATGATCGGGCCGTGGCGTGTGATACGCACATCCTCGATCACGACTTCGCGCTGGCCACGCACACTAATCTCTTCGCGGATCAGTTCGGCCTGTTCCCACTGACCCTGGTATTCGTAGCGCAGGCGCGCTGGATCATCAGGATCGAAGCGTTCGATATACAGATCCTGCACATCATTCATGCCATTGGTCATGCCCCAGGCGATATGCTCGTTATGGCCGAGAATGACGCCCGGCATACCCGGGATACTGGCACCGGTGACATGGAATTCGCCGCCACTGAGATGATTTTCGTACCAGAGCGACGGCATGCTGATCGCAAGATGTGGATCATTGGCGAGCAGCGGCATACCAGAGGCGTTCCGGCTCCCGGTTGTAACCCACGAATTGCTTCCCTGACCGGCGTTATCCGAAATAAAGCGGCGAGCGTTGTCGGCAAGTTCGAGCGCCGCAGTACCGAGATCGGACGTATAAACAGCACCGGGCGGCACAATCAGCGGATGGTTGTGCGGTGCAAAAGGTTCGATGTCAGCGACACGTTCGGGGCCGACGGCAGCGACCATACGCGCACGTAGCAGCTCTTCGCGCCAGTTGCCCGAGAGTTGCAGCGCCATCATCTTGCTCCACAAGATCGCATCAGTTACTTCCCATGGTCGCGGTCGGAGACGGAGCAGGGTAAACTCAATCGGCAGATTGCCGCGATGTTGTTCGATGAATGTATTTATACCGGTGATATAGGCAGTGACCCACGAATAGGCCTCGGGCGACAGGAGTTCGGCTTCGCGTTGGGCAATGCGGTTGAAGCCGAGGATGCGGACAAACCGATCTGAATCAAGGGCGATATTGCCGAATAGTTCGGCAAGTTGACCGGCAGCGACGCGGCGCTGGAACTCCATCTGCCATAGGCGATCCTGGGCATGCACATACCCCTGTGCCATGAAGAGATCGGTAGCACTATCGGCATAGATATGCGGTACACCCCAGCGATCACGGATGACCTGTACCGCTGCGCTGAGATCGGGAAGCGGGAGCGTCCCTGATGTACGGGGAATTGGTCGGCGCATCGCTGCAACGGCACCGACGCCGGCAAGGCCTGCGGCTGTTCCTATCAGAATACCGGCGACTTTGCCGATCTGTCCGAGAGAGATCATGGGGCTTCCTTCATGGGCTATTGCTGGGGCGGGAGTGAGGTTGCGATATCATACACCAGAACCTGGACATCGATGTCGTCTTCGGTCAGGAGTGCGAGAGTTAGATCGCGAGTCGCATCTTTGATGGCATCTTCGTGTGCGGCCGGCGCATAGGCACGAATGGCGGCTTCGTCGGCCGAGCGGCGTTGCACGCGCACAACCGCATCCGGGCTGGCGCGTTGAATGCGTTCGGTCAGTTCGGTGATAGCTTCATCAAGGGTCATGACATGGCTCCTGTTCTACATTCGCTGGGAGCGAGCTAGAAGATCTGCCCGACGGCATTAGAGCGACGCATCCGCGCGACGAGTTCACTCAAGATCATGGCCGTCGCCCCCCAGACCTTCTGGCCGGCAATGTCGAAGAACGGCACGATGGCTTCGTACCCGCGCAAGACACGTGGTTCGGCGCGCACCGTCGCCGGATCGATCAGTTCGCGGAGCGTGGTTGTGATCACAGCTTCGACCTCATTCCGATTGATTTGGAGTTGTGGTGCATGGGTTGCCATGCCGACAACCGGTGTGATCTGAAAGTTACTGGGTGCCGTATAGATCGGTGCGAGCATGCCCCAGATCTCGACAACCTGCGGATCAAGGCCGATCTCTTCATTGGCCTCACGCAATGCCGCCTCGGCCGGATTCTGATCGGTTGGATCAATCGCACCACCCGGCAGCGAGATTTCACCGCGATGATTGGGCAGATGATGGCTACGGATCGTGAGCGGGATGTGGAGGTCGGCACCGGTGGGGTAGAGCAAGATTAGCACGGCGGCCTGGCGGGCAATTATTCCGGCCGGTGGTTCGAGCATGCGATACGGGCGACCATTGCCGTCACGGACGAGTAGCAACTCGGCGGGATCGACTGGTGGGCCGGGTTGTAATGCCATGCGCACAAGCTGTGCCCAATGGTGCCAGTGTGGCTGCTCTTTGCTCTGCGACACGTGCCGCGCTGCTCCTCTGTACGTACGATCCCTGATAGAAACATAGCACAGACCAGAAAAACTGGCAAATAGGTGCTTTAGCGCCGTACGCGAGTGGGAGTCGGGGTAGTGGCCGGCACATTACAGACAAAACGGCGTAAGATAATTGGTTGCCCACGAACACGAACAGCCACCTGGTAGGCACCGGCGCGTTCAGGGCCTATCTTCAGCGGAATATTGAAGTGCCCTGCGGCATCGAGGCTACCACCGCCGACGATACGTGTATCGAAGGTAATCAGAAATGGGGCACGTGGTGGGCCTTGCCCTTCGATAATCAGTGTTTCACCCGGTATACAGCTCAGTAGCCCGGAGGGCGTTGGCGTGGTGGTTGGTGTGGTGGTTGCAAGCGGCGTGGCGACAAGCGTGGTTGGTGCGACGGTGAGTGTCGGATCATCATCGAAACTTGCGGTAGTGGCAGTAATGCTGATCGCGAGCGTGGCCGTCGGCACGGGTGCAGCGGGTGCAGCGGGTGCAGCGGGTGCGGTTGTGGGTGCTGGGTAGGAACCACCCGTACCACTGGTAGGAGGGGGATTATACCCGGTTTGTGATTGGGCGATTGGCGCATCGGCCGGATTGGTAAAGATGAGCATCAGAAGGATCAGGAGGATGCCACTGATGATGATACTGAATGGAATGAATGGGAACCGTGTTGGTGTCATGCGGTGTCTCTCCTCAGGTACGGCGCACACTATAGCATATTTTGTTGCGGTATGTCGGGCGACAACCGGATCCAGGGGGTGCAGTAATATCACCCCTCAGGATGGATTGCGCAGAGCCGATCGGCACTCGTAGAGGGTTTTGACATATTTCTAACTTTAGGGCAAATTTCTGTTGAGGTATCTCATTATTATGTTATAATGAGCGTATCGTTAAAATTCTTGTACGATTCGCACATACTTATGCTGTAAGCGTGTTGGATTGTACAGGCCCAGCCTGAAGGAGCGGTCCTATGTCGTGGGCAGACAGAGTCCTTAGCAATTTAAGCGCGCACGGTCATCGGGTAACAGGTCCGCGTCGGGCGATCCTGGAACAGATCACGCACTATCGCCAGCCGTTCAGTGCCGAGCAGTTGTTCAAAGATCTTGGTGGTGAAGGTGGGCCGATCGGTCGTGCCACGATCTATCGAACGGTTGATCTGTTGCTGGAAGATGGTTGGCTTTCGCGGGTGCACTGGAGTGCGTCGAAAAAGACGACCGTATCGAGTGATCATGCATATGTGGCGGCCGAGCAAGGTCAGCAGC
>CALLZL010000494.1 GCA_937859575.1 uncultured Chloroflexota bacterium | reverse complement strand
GTAGCAATGTTGCTACAGAGGCGTTTTTTTGCTTCCTGATGCTGTTGACATCTCAATCATCTCGGTGTAAGGTATGCTGCGTTGGTCAAGCTGCACAATACAATAACCGACGACACTACGTATAGGTATCAACGAAGGTTGTGCAGTATTGCCGGGAAAGGAAGAACAGATGCCTGGACCTCAAGTATTCCGTACAACGCTGACGATGTTGCTACTGGCCGTATTTCTGGCGGCATGCGGTGGTGGTGGGCAACCAGCCGGCGCACCCACGGCGGCACCCGCCGATGCACCCACGGCGGCACCCGCCGATGCACCCACGGCGGCACCCACAACCGGGGCGACCGGCGGCACGCTGCGCGTCGGGCGGACGGCGGCGCCTGATTCGCTTAATCCGGGAGCACAGTATATTGTCGAGTCGTACGATCTCACCGAGCAGATCTATGATGCCTTGATTGGTATCAACCTGCAGAATGAACCGATTCCCCAGCTCGCACGCGAGTTTTCGGTCTCGGAAGATGGCACGACCTGGACATTCACGCTGCACGAGGGGGCCATGTGGCATGATGGCCAGCCTGTAACCAGTGAGGATGTCGCCTTTACCTACAACATGATCCGTGAGTTCAGTTCGTTCGGTCTGCTGACCGACTATGTCAGCCTGATTGCATCGATCGAGACACCCGATCCGGCGACGGTGGTGATCGCTTTTGAAGGCCCGGTTGCCAATACCGATGAGCGCTTCTCAGCGATTCCGATCCTGCCGAAGCATATCTGGGATCAGTTTCCTGATGAAGCCAGTGTGCTTGAGTTCGAAAACGCCGAGATGATCGGCTCAGGCCCATTCCGTTTGGCCGAATACCGGCCGGGCGAATTCACACGTCTCGCGGCGGTCAAAGATCATTATCTATCGCCGCCAAAGATCGACGAACTCATCTTCCGTGTCTTCGGCAACGACGATGCAATGGTGCAGGCGCTGCGTGCCGGTGAAGTCGATCTGATCGATCCGCCGCGAACCGTGATTCGCGTTTTGCAGAGCGATCCGAATGTGACCGTCGTTGAAGGCTCGGCACTTACCCTGAGCGATATCATGTTCAATATCACCGATCCGGCGAACTGCCCCGAAGAAGGCGGGATCTGTAGCGGGCATCCGGCGTTGCGCGATGTGCAGGTGCGCCGGGCGCTGGCACACGCCACCGACAAACAGCAGATCATTGATGTGCTGGTGCTTGGCCTCGGCTCGCCGGGCCTGGGGCTGATCATGCCCGGTCACGGTGATGCCTTCCACGAAGGATTGGAAGATTACGCCTATGATACGGCGCGTGCCAATCAGATTCTCGAAGAGGCCGGCTATCTCGATACCAATGGTGATGGTGTACGTGAAATGCCGGGCGATCCGAGCAATTCGCTCGAATTCCGCTTTAGCTATCCGTCGGATCAGTATGCCAGCGAAGGGCCGCGGCTTGGCGAACTCCTGACCGCCATGTGGGGTGCCGCCGGGGTGAAGATCCTGGTGCAGCCGCTCGACTCCGACGCCCTCACCTCGGTTTGCTGCCCGGCCTTTGATTTCGATGTGATCTTCTGGGGCTGGAGTGCCGGCGTCGATCCGTCGTCGTTGCTTGGTGTGCTGACCACCGATAATATCCCGACCGGCATCAGCGAAACCGGCTATTCCAACCCGGAATACGATGCGCTGTATGCCCAGCAGCAGGTTACGGCCGATCGCGATGAACGAATCCGGCTGCTCCATCAGATGCAAGAGATCATGCTGCGCGACGTGCCATACATCATCCCCTACTATGGTGAAGCAGTGGCGGCCTACCGCAACGACCGCTTCAGTGGCTGGGTGATCGATCCCGACGGCCGCCTGAACATGTTCTCGCGGATCTCGTTTACCGTCGTCGAACCCGTGCAGTAAGATGCAGCGTACCGATTACTTCATTCGGCGGGTGTTCTGGGCGTGTGTCACGATTCTTGTTGTGCTCACGCTCAACTTCTTCCTGTTTCGCGTTCTGCCGGGCGATCCGGCCAAGTCGATCCGTGACCCACGGTTGACTCGCGAGGCACAGGAAGCGATTCGGGTGCGCTTCGGGCTCGACAAACCACTATTGATCAATACCGCAGGCAACCCGTTCGACAGCCAGTTCTTCCTGTATTACGGCAGCCTGTTGCAAGGCGATTTGGGCATTTCGTTCAACTACAGCCGGCCGGTGGCCGATCTGTTGCGCGAACGGCTCAGCAACACCGTGCTGCTGGTGCTGGTTGGCGAGATCCTGGCGATTGTGATCGGTATTCTCTTCGGCCTGATCTCGGCCTGGCGGCGCGGCACCGGCCTTGATGTCGGTGTCGTGCTGATCGGGCTCTTCACATGGGCCTTGCCGACCTTCTTTCTCGGCATTGTATTGCTGATCGTCGGCAGTAGTTACCTGGGCCTGCCGGTGGGGGGGATCCGCACGCCGGGCGCGAACTATGCCAGCTTCTGGGATGAAGTGGTCGATGTCGGGCGGCATATGATGATGCCGACTCTGACGTTGACGATCATTCTGCTTGGGCAGTTCATGCTGATCATGCGCAGTTCGTTGCTCGAAGTGCTTGGTGAAGATTACATCCTGACCGCGCGTGCCAAAGGGCTGAGCGATACACAGGTATTGCGTGATCACGCGATCCAGAACGCCATGCTGCCGGTGATTACCCTGATCGCACTCACGCTTGGCTTTACGGTGGCCGGCTCGATCCTGATCGAGAGCGTCTTCTCGTGGCCAGGGCTCGGCAGCGCGATCGCCGAAGCTGTGAATCGGCGCGACTACCCGATGTTGCAGGGTGCCTTCCTGCTGTTTGCCGTCAGTGTCGTGATTGCCAATATGATTGCCGATTTGATGTATGCCATGCTTGATCCGCGTGTAAAGCCGACCTGACCAGAGTGAGACGACGATGACGACTGCGATTTCGCATCCGGCAACTGTACCGACCCGCGGCAGTATCGCCGATTTCGTGCGCCAGTTGCGCCGTAGCTGGATCGGCATGGTTGGCCTGTGTATGTTGCTGGTAATGATCATCCTGGCGGTGTTTGCACCCTGGATCGCGCCATACGACCCATACCAGCCGGTACGGGCACGCATCGACACGATCTATGCGCCGCCGAGCGCCGAGCATCTGCTGGGCACCGACGATGGCGGCAAGGATGTATTGAGCCAGTTTATTTATGGCGCGCGGGTGTCGCTGATTGTCGGATTTGTCGCCTCGCTGATCACCGTAACAGTCGGCGGGTTGGTCGGTATGCTTGCCGGATATTATGGTGGGCGGATCGGTACGATCCTGATGCGGATCACCGACATCTTCCTCGTCATTCCCGATCTGCCGTTGTATGTGGTGCTGGTGGCGCTGCTCGGGCCGAGTATCTGGAATATCATTCTGGCGATCAGCCTGATCAGCTGGACAACCACCGCGCGTCTGATTTTTGCACAGGTGATCAGTGTCAAAGAGCGTCTGTTTGTTTTGCGGGCCCGGGCGATTGGTGCTTCCGACGGGCATATCATCCGGCGGCATGTCTTCCCGCAGGTGCTGCCGATCCTGCTGGCACAGAACGCACTGGTCATTTCGGTTGTCATCCTGAGTGAGGCCGGGCTGGCGTTTCTCGGGCTTGGGGATCCAACACTGGTCAGCTGGGGGGCAATGCTCAACTTCGCCTTTGGGCGCGGTGCGATCTCGATCGGCGCCTGGTGGGCCCTGTTGCCGCCCGGCCTCGGGATCGTCTGGCTGGTACTGGCCTGGACACTGCTCGGCTACGCACTGGAAGAGATCGTCAACCCACGGCTGCGTACGCATCATCTGATGCCGCAACGCCAGCCGCACAGCACGCGTGCCTGAAAGAGCGGAGATCCCATGCCGTTACTTGATGTTCGGCGGTTGACCGTCGATTTTGTCACATCTGAAGGTGCTATGCTACGGGCCGTCGAGGATGTCGGCCTGACCCTTGAGCGCGGCGAGGCATTGGGGATAGTTGGTGAGAGCGGCTGTGGCAAGACGACGGCCATGCTGGCGTTGATGCGGCTGTTGCCGGCGGCCGGGCGCATCAGCGACGGCGAGATGCTGTTTGACGGCGAGGATCTCTTCGAGCTGAATAGTGATGAGTACCGGGCGCGGCGCTGGCATGATCTCTCGATGGTATTTCAGGGAGCCATGAACGCACTCAATCCGGTGCGTTCGGTTGGTGATCAGATTCGCGAAGCGATCAATGTTCACCTACGGTTGTCGCGTGATGCGGCTGAGGCACGCACAAAGGAGTTGCTCGAACTGGTGGGCATCCCGGCCTGGCGTGCAGCGCAATACCCACACCAGTACAGTGGTGGAATGCGGCAGCGCGCCATGATTGCTATGGCGTTGGCGTGTAACCCGCAACTGGTGATCGCTGATGAGCCGACAACTGCCCTTGATGTGATGATCCAGGCACAGATTATGGAGCTGCTTGAGCGGCTGCGTCGTGAACTCAATCTGGCGTTGATTCTGGTAACCCATGATCTGGGGGTGGTAGCCGAAACCTGCCAGAAGGTGCTGGTCATGTATGGCGGGCGCGTGGCCGAGTATGGGGCGGGGCGTGAGATCTTCCTTGCTCCGAAGCACCCATATACCCAGCGGGTGTTGCGTGCCTTCCCCGATATTGCACGGCGTGGGGCCGAACTTGCCAGTATCCCCGGCTCGCCGCCACAGCTTTCGGATCTGCCGCACGGCTGCCGATTTCATCCGCGCTGTGCGCTGGCAGTCGATCGTTGCCGTAGCGAAACGCCACAGCTACGGCTTCTCGGGCGTGATCAGTGGGTGGCATGCCATGTTGCCGAGTAGCGCAATGGCCTCAGAGAACGGGAAACCGCCGATGTCGCAGAGCGATACCATCCTGGAAGTGAGCGATTTGGTGCGTCACTTCGAGAATAGCCGGGGAATCATCGGCACATTGCAGCGCCGGCCGGTTCAGCGGGTGCGGGCTGTCGATGGGGTCTCGTTTGGGCTTGGGCGTGGCGAAGTACTGGCGCTGGTCGGCGAGAGTGGCTGTGGCAAGACAACAACGGCCATGGCGGTGATGGGGCTGGCCGAGCCGAGTAGCGGGGCGATCATGTTCGAAGGGCGGCCGTTGTTTGAAACATTGCGGCGGGATCGCTCGCTACCCCCGTCGATCCAGATGATCTTTCAGGGTCCGTATGAATCGCTCAACCCCCCCATGACGATCGGCGAGAACGTTGCCGAGCCACTCGAAGTGCATGGCCTGCTCGACAGCCGCGCTGCCCGGCGGCAGCGTGTGCTTGAGACGCTCGAAGAGGTCGGCCTGCGCCCGGCCGGCGAGTATATCGATCGGCGGCCGCACGAGATCTCGGGTGGGCAGCGGCAGCGGGTGGTGATCGCCAGTGCACTGGTGACTGAGCCGCATCTGCTGGTGGCCGATGAACCGGTGAGCATGCTGGATGTCTCGATTCGAGCCGAGATCCTGAATCTGCTGAATGAACTGCGCCGGCAGCGGGCAATCAGTATTCTGTTCATCACCCATGATCTAGCGACGGCAGCGCTCTTTGCCGATCGGGTAGCGGTGATGTACCTGGGGCGCATTGTCGAACTCGGGCCAACCGATGTGGTGCTGTCGCAGCCATTACACCCGTATACTAAGGCCTTGATATCGGTGGTTCCCAGCACCGATCCACTACGGCAGCGCGAGCGCCTGATCTTGCAGGGCGAGACCCCCAACCCGGCCAATATTCCCGCCGGATGCCGTTTTCATCCGCGCTGCCCACTGGCGATTGCCGCCTGCCGCGAGACCGACCCGCGTCTTGAGCACAAACAGGGGCATGACGTAGCGTGCCTGCGCGTCTGATCAGCGGCGAAAGGTTTCGATCTTCGCAATCAGGCGCTGCAATTCCACTGGTTTGGTATCGTAATCGTCGCAGCCGGCTTCCAGAGCCTGCTCGCGATCACCCGACATGGCATGGGCAGTGAGGGCGATCACCGGAATGGTGGCCGTAGCCGGATCGGCCTTGAGGATGCGGGTAGCCGCCCAGCCGTCGATCAGCGGCAGACTCATGTCCATCAGTATCAGATCGGGATGTTCGCGACGCGCCTGATCAATCCCTTCGTGTCCGTCCACGGCGATGATGACCTCGTACCCTTTGCGCCGCAAGCGTCGCGAGAGCATATCGCGGTTCATTTCGTTGTCTTCGACAAGCAGTATCTTCATCGTGGTGTCTCGCGGTCGGATGCTATCGGCCGTGTGTAACGACGGCAGTTTCCGACAGCCATTATTGATATGCGGCAGTACGCAGGCCTTTGAGGTAGCCGACGGCAAACAGGCGGCCGAGCGTCTCGTAGCCGGGTGCATCGTTCTGTTCTCCGGCCATAGTCGGGACATGATCCGGCCGCAGTACGCCATCGAAGCCCACTTCGCGGTAGGCACGGAAGCAGGCGAGCAGATCGGTCGGCCCATCATCGTGGAAGGTTTCGACAAACTGTTCGGCGGTGCCGCGTACATCACGCATATGCACAAAAAAGATCTTCTGCTGATGGCCGAACTGGCGAATCGCCCTGGGCAGATCATCGGTCATGAGGGCGAAATTCCCCTGGCAGAGGGTTATGCCGTTCGACGAACTCGGCACCAGATCGATCAGGCGCTGGAAGTTGTCGATGCTGCGCATGATGCGACCAATGCCGCGTAACGGCGAGAGGGGTGGATCATCGGGATGCATGGCGAGCTTCACGCCCGCGCGCTCGGCTACTGGTAGTACACGTCGCAAAAAGTAGTGCAGGTTTTCCCAGAGCTGCTCTTCCGAAACCTCGCCGGCATCGGTAAGTGGCGCATGGCGCATAAGGGTATGATCATAGCCGGAAACGAGAGCGCCGCCGCGTGCCGGCACCGCAAACGAAGTACGTGTCCAGCCGAGGCGTGCCATAAAATTGTAGCAAACGACCGGAATACCGAGGGCCCCCATATTCTCGATCATGGTGCAGAAGTCGGCAATTTCGGTATCGCGTTCAGCAGTGCCGAGGCGAATATGATCCATCGGCGGGCTGCTCTCGATGACCGCCACGGTGGAACCGGCATCACGGAAGCCGGTCGTCATTCGTAGCAGCGGCGTGAAATCCCATGGGCGTTCGCTGCCGGCGGCGCCGAATGGAAGCGGCACGACGGCATGGGTAACGTCGATCTGACGCATGAGGCTCCAGATCGGGGCCGGTGTTGCCGGCAGATACTCGGCAATCTGGATCATGATGGTTCCTGCTTCCTGGTCTTGACAACGAGCATACGGTATTGGCTGTCTGGCGGCATGCGTACCACAGGCCGGCATGCACCCTATTTTACCGCGCAATCACATACTGCATCGCGGCATGCTGGCGTACCAACCCTTTCAGTTCGAGCAGGGTCAGTGCGGCCGAAACCTCGGCGACCGGTGTATCGAGCATACGCCGCAGTTCGTCGATATGGCGTGGTTCGTGGGAAAGTAGTGCGAGAATGCCGGCTTCGACCGGACCATCGGGTAGGGCCGTCTGGATTTCACGCTGGCTGGTCGAGCGGGTGAGATCGAGTGCGTCGAGAATATCGGCAGCACTACTCACAAGTGCCGCGCCATTGCGGATCAGTTGGTTTGGGCCGTTGCTCTTGGGCGAGAAGATCGAACCCGGTACAGCAAACACATCGCGCCCCTGATCGAGCGCATAATCGACGGTGATCAGAGCGCCGCTGGCGTAATCGGCTTCGACAACCAGCACCCCGCGGGCGAGGCCGCTGATCAGGCGGTTGCGTACCGGGAAGAGTTGCGGCATGGGTTTTAATCCGATGGGGAATTCGCTGACGACGGCACCGGCTGTGCGTATCCGGGCTGCCAGGGTGGTATGCCGCTCGGGGTAGATCAGATCGACACCGCATGCGAGCACCGCAATCGTGCGGCCGCCGGCTTCGAGCGCCGCCTCGTGGGCAAGTGCGTCGATGCCGATCGCCAACCCACTGACGATCGTCACCCCGGCGGCGGCCAGGTCGGTTGCGAGCCGGCGAGCGACATCACGGCCATACGAAGTCGGTGAACGGGTGCCGACAATCGCCACCGCCCACGAATCGACATCACTCAGCCGGCCGCGGACATAGATCAGGGGTGGTGCTGCGGGGATCGTGGCCAGTGCTGCCGGGTATGCGGGGTTCTCGCGGCTCACCGCGCTGATTCCGCTGCGGGCAAGGTGTTCGAGTTCGGCATCGAGATCGAGTGACGCGCGCTGTTCGCAGAGCGCTTGTGCCAGGCGTGGTTCGAGCCCGGCGGCAACGAGATCGCGGAGCGGTGCATGCCATGCCGCCTCGATGGAACCGCATGCGGCAATCAGGCGATCGAGCCGAGCCGGGCCGATTCCATTGACACGGTTGAAGGCGATGTAATAGCGTGTTGTATCCATGCTGATCCGGCGCGTTTGTGAGCGACGCGCCCGTGTGTGCAGGTATGCGGGCTGCAATGTGCATGCGGCATCCGGCGCGAATAGCAGTATTGTACTACGTTTTCGGTTTACCGAATATGAACCAGGGTCATAATCGGGTTGCCGCAATCGCTCAGCGGAACGACGGCGGCAGTGGGAAACCATGCCTGAAGTTGCGTGATCTCGGCCTGGCGCTCGGGTGGTATGGCGATCACGGTGTTATGGCCGATGCCGGTCGGCATATTGGCTGGCTCGGCACCAAGCGGCTCGTGGATGTCGCTCAATGGGATCCGACCACTCAGATAGGCGAGCGACGGATAGGTATCGGCCTGGAAACCAACCTCGTTCGCCAGAATAACTGCCTGGCTGACTTCCTGGTGTTCGGCAAGATAGTTGCCAAGTAGCCCTGCCTGGCGGGTGCCAATACCTGCATATTTACAACGTCCGGCAAACTCGACATAATAAAGATTTGTATTGAGGATCGCCACCGTCAAGGCGATTGCCGTGACGGTGCCGATCCCGAGCATGCGGCGATAGCCCGGTTCGAGGGTTGCGAACTGCTCGAAGCGGCGCAGCAGCCAATCGACGAACAGGCCGGCGAACATACAGACCACCGGCAGGACGACAAGCAGGCGATAGTGATACGCCGAAACCGGCACCGTCAGTACACCCAGTGCCACGATACCTCCCCAGAACCAGCCGTTGAGCATAACGATCCGGCGGTTCCATGTCAGTGCCAGTGCCAGCACGGCACCGGGGATCCAGAGATACCCGCTAACGCGATCGAGTGTCGGCACCTGGATGCCGTAGAAATCGTGGAATGGCAGAAAGCTGAAGGTACCCAGAGCTGCCAGCAGCAAATTGAACAGGATATGCGCTTCGCTCAGGCCGGTGATCTGGCTTTCGGCAGCCAGCCAACCCGATGCGATGGTGCCATCGGCAGCGACACGTGAGCCGAACTCATTGGGGAACTCGATTGCCCAGATCAGCATTGGTGCGGTAATAATTGCCAGCGAAGCCGCAAACAACCCCAGATTAAAGCCATTGCCATGGAATATGCGCCGATCGATGAGTGCCCACGAAGCGATGATCAAGCCCTGTAGCACCAGCCAGGCCCAGCCGTCGAGATAGACATTCAGATGGATGCCGATAGTGATGGCGCACAATACGAACAGCAACGGGCTGCGGCGTTCGAATGCGCGATACAGCAAGAACAATGCGAGCGGCAGAAAGAGCGTGGTATAGATATACAGCACCGCCGAAGTGCGGCTGAAGTGGACATGTGTATGGGCGACCGTCAGCAGCACCAGGGTGATCGCGGCGGCGCGTGGGCCGAGCAGCTGGCGTGCCAGCAGGTAATTGACCGGCAACGCCAGGATTCCGGCGAGCGCCGGGAGCAGCCGCAGTGCGAAGGCATTCTGGCCGAAAAGATCGATTATGAAGTGGACCGCACCGAGATACAGGATCCCCAGACCATCCATCGCGCCGAAGGGGGTTGTCAGCTGGCCGTAGGCATGGCCGGTGTCAAGCGCCCAGATACCATGGAGCCCTTCGTCGCCGTTGATAATTGTCGGGATGCCGCCAAGCAGATACAGGCGTAACCCGGCACCAACCAAGGTTGCCACGAGTACGCCACCTGCCTCAATGGCGTGGCGACGCCACCAGGCGGCCACTGCCGCCGGTGTGGGCCACTGGATGACTGCCCCGAGGAGCGCGAGCAGCATGAGGCCCCAGAGCAGCACAACGATGCCGGTAAACTCCAGGTTGATCTGCAGGCGAATGGCGAAGCGAATGGCCGTTATGATGCCGAGGCCGACGGCAAGTGCGAACAGATCAAGGCGCACCCCACGGGCTGCAAAGACACCAGCCAGGCGCTGCCACCAGTGCGGGGATGTGGTAATAAGTATCGTAACACTTGCCAGCACTGCAATACATCCGGTGGCGGTGGCAATATTCAGCAACCCGATCGGGTCGATATGGAGGGTTGCCAGTGTGTAGAGTACGATCACGGTTACCGTCAGGCAGCTGGCGATGACGATAGCCCGGGTGGCGGATCGAGTTGGTCGGAGTGGGCGTTGTGTCAGGTTGGCCATGCTCGTTTCCCTTGATACACTTGCTCATTCTTTCTACTTCTATCGTATCAATAAGAGCAGGAAAAAAGAGGATCGAAACAGTTGCAGCTTGGCGGCAAAGTGGGTGCGGCCTTGCCGCACCCGAACCGCTGCCGGAGGCGATGTGACCAAGCCCTATGGCAGCCGTGCTGGTGGCACACTATTGGCGGCAAAGAGTATAATTGCGGCAGGTGTGTGCTTTCGGAAGCGGCAACGAAAGCTACAGCAGATCGTGTACGCCGCGGCAAAGGTGATGTATGAGTGATGCTTCCGAGATCGCCGAGCAGGCAGCACCGGTATCGGCCGGTATGTCGCGCCGTGGGATGCCGATCAGCCTGATCGTGATTCATGCCGATGCCCGCTCTGCAGATGTGGCGCTGGCATCATATACGGCTGCTGATGCACACAGCGCACCGCACTACTATATCGACGCAGCCGGTGCGATCGTGCGCCTGATCGCCGAAGATCGTGCGGCACGGCATAGCGGCCTGGCACGCCTGGGGAGCCGGCGGCGTAATATTGATCGCATCAGTATCGGCATTACGCTCGAAGGTAGCGATGACACCGCCCGCCCGCGGGCGCAGAATACGGCGCTCCGCCGGCTGGTGCTTGCTATTCAACAGCGCTACGATATGATGGCTGATGCGGCATTGCTGCGTTGGGAAGCCGGGGCGGCCGCCCCGCTCGATGGAGTGCTGCACCCGGCGACCTTACCAGCCGAACCGGGGCGCCCTGCTCCGGCCCTGCTCTCGGCAGGGGTTGCTCCGGCTCTGCTGAATGCCGAAGGTGATCCACAAGTCGCCGCCAGGCTCTGGGCATTTTTACAGAATGAAGCATACCGTCAGCGCGGCGGCAATTTCAATATCGGCTCGGCCTTCCATCTGCATGCCTCGAAGAACGCCATGGGCGCCGCGCTTGCGGCAAGCTCAAGCCGCACCCAATGGATCACCGTCAATGGGCAGACCTACAACTACCAGCATTTTGCCCGTGATACCGCCTTCAATGCAGGTGAGCGCTGGGGGGAAGTGCAGAGCCTGAGCGATCTGATTGCCGGCGGGATCCCGGCCCCCGGAAGTGTCGAGTTCGAACTGCTTAAGATGAGTTATGCAGCTGCGATTGCCGGCAGCAAGACGGCAGTAAGCGGGGCGGTGCAACTACAGCCGACATGGGCCTTCCATCAGCAGGCTTCCGCCGGGCGCCTTGGGCCGGCACTGAGCGCCGCTTACCGCATTACCGTCGATGGGAAGCAATATTCGATGCAAGTGTTTGGTGCCGATACGCTATATACCCCGATCGGCACACCGGAATCGGCAACCGACTGGCAAGAGGTCAAACGCCTCAGTGAAGCACCGGCCGGTGCCCTGGCCGATGCGCTCTGGCGCGAGTCGTACAAGTATAGTGGTGCCGTCTATGATGGGCAATCACCATTCCAGCAACTCGCAGCAGCACAGAAGCTCGGCACGCCAATGACGGAAGTATACCAGGCGAATGTCGAGGGCAGCGCGGTGACGGTGCAGGTCTTTGCGCTCGACACGCTTTACCAGTTTGCGGGTGGCGTGGTGAAGCGTCAGAGTGCGCTGACGCCGCCCGAGCAGGTGCAGAAATGGGCCCCCAAGCCTGTCAGTGTCGCACCCCCGTCGCCGCCGCCGGCCGTCAAGCCGCCACCGCCGCCGGCCGGTGGGTTTCCGCAGCCGGCTGGTGATCGCAACAGTGCTAACTGGCCGCCGCCATCACCCGATCTGCCGCCGCTCTTTGATACCGGTGCTCGCCAGCGCGTGTTCGGTAAGTTCGATTTCGCGCCGGATCCGGTAGCGGGCAATGCCGAGCGGATCCGCATTCTCGGCACCTGGCAGCAAGAAAACATCATCCCGGTCGTGATTCCGCAGTTGATCGGGCGTGCGATCCGTGGCGCACCAAAGAATGGAACGATCCTGTTCCATCGAGTTGCCATGAAGCAATTGCTGAACCTGTGGGCGGCATGGGACCAGGCCGGCCTGCTTGATCGCATCCAATCGTTTGATGGGGCCTTTAATGCGCGCTTCATCCGCGGCTCAAAAGCCACCCTCAGCAACCAAGCCTTTGGTACAGCGTTCGATATCAATGCCTCGACCAAAGGGATTGGGGAGGCCGCGCCACTGGCCGCCCGCGCCGGCTGG
>CALLZL010000493.1 GCA_937859575.1 uncultured Chloroflexota bacterium | reverse complement strand
AAGAGCGCCGCACCATTACCGTACCAGGCCAGTACCGCCAGGCCGCCGGCGATCACGGTGAAGGGGATATTGGCACTACCGCCGCCGATACCGTAGTTCGGGTTGCTCCAGCTCTCGTTGGTAGCGACCTTGAACTCATAATTCCCGGCCGGCAGGCTGGTGGTGGTAAAGGTAAACACCCCATCGCCGTCGGTATCGCTCATCAGCGTGCGCAGACATTCTGGCTGCCAGTCGCCGCTGCAGCCAAGTTCGCTGTTGAAATCACCCGGCAGCGTGTAGATCGTATTGGCGACCGAATTGGCGATATAGTGGGTCTTGTGGTCGTAGTAGAAGCGCACCGACTGTGCGCCGCCGAGGCTAAGCGCCAGATTGGCACCGCCCTGCACGCCGTTGGCGCCGTAGTTTTCATCCCAGCTGCCGTTGATGGCAACCTTGTATTCATAACTGCCGGCCGGCAGTGGGCCGAGGGTACGCGCCCAGACGCTATTGCCCTGCGGCAGCAGATCATTGCCCTCGGGCGGTGCCGGGGTAGTCGCTGCGCCGCTAGTGCAGCCGGGCTGCCAATCACCGCTGCAGCCGAGTTCACTATTGAGGCTGACCGGAACCGTCACACGGCCCGGTTCGCCGGTATGGCCGGCAAGCGCGATCGGTGGTGCTGCAGCCGGCATGCCGAGCATGCCGATGATCAGCGTCAGCGCGCAGAGCAGCATCATGCTGCGGCGGCGTGGCTCGTTTCCACTCCTCATCCATTCCTCCTCGAATGCGCTCTTCATTGCGCCTGTGCGGCCGGGAACCGGGCCATCCTGACAGCGACATGCAGCTGCTGGTTGTACTTTCGTGTATGCAAAGGCTCGATCGCTACCGGTCCGGGCAGTGGATCGATCCTTTGCCATACGGCATGCCATTGTATGTTGGCGAGATAGTTGCGTCTGCATTTATAACGCGCAGGCCGAGGAGTTGTCAAGTTGTATGAATTCTCACATACTCGTCATAGTCGAGTGCCAGATCGCGCACATGCCCATTACGCACTTCGATGATCCGTTCGGCAAACCCACGCAGGAAGGCGCGGTCGTGGCTGATCGCGATCACTGTGCCCTCGAATGCGGCGAGGGCGTCTTCGAAATGTTCGCGCCCTTCGATATCGAGATGGTTGAGTGGTTCGTCGAGCAGTAACAGGTTGCAGCCACGCAGCACGAGCAGGGCGAGTTGGAGCCGTGCCCGTTCGCCTGGCGAGCAGAGGCCAACCTGGCGGAAGACGCTATCGCCGCCGAAGAGGAACAGATGCAGGAAACTACGCGCTTCGGTTTCGCTCATGGCACGTTCGTGCAGTGCCGTTGCAAGCACACTGCGCTGCAGGTCGAGCGTCTCTTGTTCTTGGGCCAGCAGGCCGGGGCGTACATTGGTGCCGAGCCGGATGCTGCCGTGATCGGCCGTTAGGCGCCCGGCAAGCAGCCGCAGCAGGGTGGTTTTGCCGGCACCATTAGGGCCGACGATCGCGATCCGCTCGCCATGCTGCACATCGAAGGCGACATCCCGGAAGAGTTGTTGGCTGCCCGGGTAGCCGAAGGCGACATCGGCCACATGCAATACCGCACGCCCACCGGGTGGTGGCGGGCCAAAATCCAGCTTCATCTCCCAACGCTGGCGTGGTTTCTCGACCCGGTCATCGGCTTCGAGATAGCGCGCCAGTTTGCGTTCGCGGGTGCGTGCCAGCCGCGCAACTTTGGCCGAGACACCGCCATAGTAATCACGCCCGCGCTTAGGGCCGTTCTGGATGTTCTGGGCTCGCCCTTTGATCCGGCTAATATCCGATTCGACACTCGCAATATACAGTTGCTGATCCTGCCAGGCCTGTTCCTGCTGGCTGCGCTCGTGCGCCCGTGCGGCGGCATAATCGTCGTAGCTGCCGCTGTATGATGCAAGGGTGTGCCGTTCGGCATCCAGGTAGAGGATGCGCCCAACTGTGCGATTGAGAAATTCACGGTCGTGCGAAACCACCAGCACTGCTCGTGGGTAGCTCTGGACGAATGATTCGAGCCATGTAAGCGCTTCGATGTCAAGATGGTTGGTTGGCTCATCAAGCAGCAGCAATTCCGGCTCGCGCAGCAGCAGCAATGCCAGGCCAAGGCGTGTCTTCTGGCCACCACTGAGAATACCCACCGGTGTGGCGCGATCGATCGCGCCTAACCCGAGGCCGTCGAGCACAGCGGCAGCGCGCTGCTCACGCTCATAGCCGCCGCACACCTCAAACGTTGCCAGGGCTGCATCGTAGGCTTCCAGTGCGGCGGTGAGTTGATCGGCGGTGGCATTGGCCAGCGCGGTTGCCGCATGATCAAGCGCCAGTGCCGCCGCATGCAGTTCAGCCTGTGCTTCGTCGAGCAGTGCCCCGATTGCACGCGGCTCGTCGGCTGCGATTGTCTGCGTCAGATAGCCAATCACCAGGTCGGGCGGCGTACGCACAATCACCCCGTCGTCGGGCGATTCGTAGCCAAGAATACAGCGTAGCAGTGTCGTCTTGCCGGCACCATTGGCACCGATCAGCCCGACATGTTCGCCATCGTTGATCAGGAAGGAGATATCGGCCAGGATGGTGGCCGCACCATAATCTTTGCGGAGTTTCTGAACGTGTAGCATGGTCTGCCTCGCATTGTCGTCATGAGAAGAAACTGCCGATCCCACGCGGATGGCAACTGGTACTACTCAGTGCAACAAGCGATCAACCACCTACAGCTCCTTACTTGAGGGGATCCAACCGGCTGCGGTGCTACCGGAGCTCGGCCTTCTTAGTATAGCACAGCTTGTGCCGGTGCTCTCAGCCGTAAGGCGGATAATTAAGAACGTAGCTACTGCCGCACGAACCGCAACCACTGGTAACGGATGCTGCCATGGTGCAGGCATTGTTGCAAGGCCATGCTGCCGATCAGGCTCTGGCTGAAACGCCACTGCTGCGGCAGGGGTGCGGTCAATTGCAAGGGGGTCTCGGCACCCCGATCGGGGAAGGGGGGCAACCGCAAGCCGACCGTCGGATCGCGTTGCTCACAGGGGGTCAGGCCGGCTGCAGGGGCCGCCTGCCGTACCCGCGAGACGTGTGTAAGCCCCGGGGCATGCCAGCCACGCATAAACGTCGCCACACGCCGATCGCCGGCTGAAGCCGTTTCGGCCAGGAAGTCGTCGCAGATGATGAGTTGCCCACCGGGGGCGAGCAGGCGGGCGGCGGCAATGATTGCATCGCGGTAAGCAGGGGCGTGAATGAACGACTCGATGGCAATGGCGAGATCAAAGCATGGCCCAAATGGCGGCTGGAGATAGTCGGCCTCCACAAACCGACAGACGACCCCGGCAAGGGCGGCGTTGTGCTGCGCCAGGCGTAGCTGCGCCGGGCTGATGCTGATACCGATGGCCTTGAGGCTACCGCGATACCTGCGGGCGAGATCGATCACAGTGCCGCCGATGCCACAGCCGAGGTCGATCAGCCGGAGACCAGCCCCACCAGTGTGCTCTATCAGCGGTTCCAGCACAACACCAATAGTATCATTGACATAACGTAAGGCGGCTGCATAATCGACGGTCTGATCGAGCCAGACGGCACGATGGATGGCATAGCTTTGGCGGCCGCGACTCAGCAGTTGAAACAGCGCGGTATTTCGTTCGTAATAGGCGCGTATCTCAGCAATCGCCGGGTTGGTCATGGTACTGTTGTCGGATCTTTCTTGTCGTATGAGCGGATCGCAGTAGATCTGGCCTGAACTTGCGAGTAGAGTAAGTATATCGTGAAAGGCAGGTCGATCATGCATGTGCGTGTTTTCGTGAGTGATCTCGACGGCACCTTAACCGAACACGATCAGGTTTCGCCCGCCACATGGCATATGTTGCACCAGGCGCGGGTGGCAGGGTTCAAACTGATCCTGTGTACCGGGCGTATTCTCGACACCTTCGCACCCGATGGATTGTTTGCCGAGACATTTGATGCCATTGTGGCTGAGGATGGGGCGGTTGTATACTTCCCACGCAGTGATACGGTGTTGTTGCCGTTTGGCCATTTACCGGCCGGTTTTACCGAGCGGCTCGACGCATTGCAGTTGCCGATCGAGCGTGGTATGGTGCTTGTAGCGACCCATGTGCCGCATGATGTGCCGATTCTCGAACTGCTGCGGCAGATGGGAGGTGGTGCGGTGGTTGAATATAACCGTGGCGCGGTCATGGTGCTGCCGCAGGGTGCCACCAAAGCGGCCGGCCTGGATGTGGCGCTGCGTGAACTCGGCCTTTCGCCACGCAATGTGATTGCCTGTGGTGATGCCGAGAACGACCGGAGCATGCTCCAACTGGCGGAGTGTGGGGTTGCATTTGCCAATGCTGTTCCAACAATTTGTGAAACCGCCGACCTGGTGCTGCCGCTGGCCGGCGGCGCCGGGGTACGCGGGTTGATCAGCGAATTGATCGCCGGCCAGTTACCCAGACGCCGCCTGCGCCCCGAACGGCAGTTGCTGCTCGGGCAGCAACTCGATGGATCGCCATTCGCGATCGACCCATGGCTGCTGATCAGCGGTGTGCTCGGCATTGCCGGCGATAGCCAGAGCGGGAAATCGTGGCTGAGCGGCCTGCTGGCCGAACTTCTGATCGGGCTTGGCTATCAGATGCTGATTATTGATCCCGAAGGCGACTATCGAGCCCTGGCGGGATTGCCGCATACCATCCTCGTCGGCGCAGCCGACACGCAGCTGCGGCGTGTGGGTGATGTGATGACGATCTGCGAATATGCACAATCAAACCTGGTGATTGATCTTTCCGATATGCCGCATTTCGAACGCATAGCATTCGCCGATCGGTTGCTGCACGAGCTGTACGAACTGCGGATCCAGCGCGGCCGGCCGCACTGGATCCTGATCGACGAGATCCAGCAGTTATGCCCGGTTGGCGAGCAAGCACTCAGTGCACTGGTGCTGCGCCTGATGGCCCAGGGCGGCGTCTCGATCGTCAGCCATCGGCCAAGTGAAGTGGATCCGGTGTTGTTACAGGCGGTATCGCTCTGGGGGATGACCCGGCTCACATCCGATGAGGATCTGATGGCATTCGATCGATTGCTGGCCGCGTGCCCGGATTGGGCGATCATCCGCGATAAAGTCACGCAGCTGGTGCGCGGCCAGGCGCATCTGCTCTGCCGGCGGGTATCGGGCGGCGAACAAGATACCATCCATGCGAGCGTCACGTTCCGGGCCGGTATGCGCCAGGTTCCGCATATTCGCCATCTGCACAAATACATGCGCACCCCACTGCCACGCGAGCGCTGGTTCTATTTTCGTACGCCGCACGGCAAGAACTGCGGTGCGGCCGCAAATCTCAGCGAATTTCGCCAGATGCTCGCCGAATTACCGATTGAGTCGCTGCGGTTCCACCTCGAAAACGGCGACTTCGAGCGCTGGTTGACCGATGTGATCCATGATACCGAGCTCAGCCGCCAGATCCGCAAGGTATTGCGCCACCATCCCGGCAGCAGCGAACTGCGCCTGGCGCTGCAGACGGCGGTTGGTGTCCGTTACGACGAGCTGGCAAACCTGCTGTGATTCCGCCCCCGGCTCGCCTTGCCGGCCGGTGCCGCGTGCCTGCCGTACACCGTGCTGTCATATTGCCGCGCCATGTAATCCTGAAGATTGCCAAACTCATAGCCAAAATACAAGCACAGTGGCAAAAAATCGAGTATACTATCATCGATTGGTCTGGAGCGGTCGGCTCTCCAGGCCATTTGATTTATCAACTAGCTCAAACCATAGTGGCTGAACGGATATTCGTCATAGATAGGAGCGAGTGATGACACAGGGAAGACCATCGTATCAGGGGCAGCCGGGTGGGCGCAGCATTGCCGCACTCACCACGCTGGCAGTTATCGGGTTGGTTGCCTTTTTTCTGGTGAGCAGCGCGGTAACCACGATTGAAGCTGGAACACGTGGGGTATTGAAAACGTTTGGTGAAATTACAGGTGTTCTTGATGAAGGTTTGCACTTCCGCGCACCGTTCATTACATCGGTGACGATTGTCGAGGTGCGTACGCAGCGCATTGAGTTGAACTCAACCGCAGCATCACGCGACCTGCAGATTGTGACCAGCCAGGTTGTGATCAACTACCGGCCGGATCCGCAGCAGGTTGATCGATTGGTACGCGAGATCGGGATCGATTACGAGCAGCGGGTTGTTGATCCGGCGATCCAGGAAGCGATCAAGGCCGCCACGGCACGTTTCACTGCCGAGGAGTTGATCACACGCCGCCCGGAGGTCTCAGATCTGATCCAGGAGGGCCTGAGCACGCGCCTGATCCCGCGTGGGGTGATTGTTGAGAACGTCTCGATTACCGACTTCAACTTCAGCCCTGAGTTTGCCCGTGCGATTGAGCAGAAGCAGGTTGCCGAGCAGGATGCCCTGCGTGCAACTCGCGAGCTTGAACGCGCCCGCATCGATGCACAGCAGCAGGTGGAGCGTGCCGAAGCCGAAGCGCGCTCGCGGCTTGAGGT
>CALLZL010000492.1 GCA_937859575.1 uncultured Chloroflexota bacterium | reverse complement strand
GTCGAGCAGATACGCAATATAGGTGCGATCGTCGAGTTGCCGATAGATCGCAAGGCTCTCGATCATGGCCGCTCGTGCAGCAGTATCATCGCCAAGCTGGATCAACACACTGCCGAGGCTACTGAGTGAATTGGCGATCCCCCAGGCATCGCCCAGCTCACGGCGTACCGCCAGGCTCTCTTCGAGCACCTGACGCGCCATGGGGTAATCCTGCATGTCGCTGGCGACCATGCCGAGATTGTTGAGCGACTGGCCGATGCTCCACTGGTCGCCGATCTCGCGGAACAGTAACAGACTTTCTTCATTCAGGCGGCGGGCGGCCTGATTATCGCCCTGATAGCCGGCAATAATGCTCAGGTTATTGAGCAATGTAGCAATACTCGGCCGATCATTGCGCGCACGCTGGATCAGCAGACTCTCTTCGTAATGGGTACGTGCCGTTTCGTAATCACCCTGCTGCGCCGCAAGCGTACCGGCGCCCTTGAGTGCATTGGCACGTGCGGCGGCATAGGTATCGGCGGCGTCAAAACCGGCCGAGCGAGCCAGGCTTTCGCTGTATGCCTGTGCGGCGGCGGCAAACTGCCCCTGCACCCGATACACTTCGCCAATATCGGCCAGCGCCTGCACATACCCGGCAACATCCGTCAGGATCTGATACCCTTCGCGGGCGCGTTCAAGCCATTCGAGCGCATCGGCATACTGCCCCTGCTTGCGCATAAGCCAGCCGATCGCCCGGCAGCATTCAACCCGCATCGGCTGGTCATCACGCTGCTCGGCATCGGCCAGTGCGCTATGATACGACTCCTCGGCGGCGCTCCAGTTACCCATGAGTTCGTAGACCTGCGCCATACGGTAGCGGATCTGGCCTTGATCAACGGCCGGCAGCAGCGGCAGCAAGCGCTGGTAGTAGGCAATCGCAGCCGGGTTGGCATAGGCCGCCTGCGCCGCTTCGGCCGCCCGGTGCAGATAGTAGCGCTTCTTGGCCTCGTTCGGGCTCAGATCATAATGATATGCCAGCAGGTTGACCCACTGGTTGATTGCGGCCTGATAGGCACTTTCAATATACTCGCCGACCTGCTCGTGCAGCCAGGCACGGGTTGCGAACGGCAGGCTCTCGTAGGCGACACCATGGGTGAGTATGTGTTTGAAGAGATAGACCGAATCCGGCTCAGGCTGATCGAGCACCGTCAGTTCCATGCGATGCATGCTCAGCAGATCATCGACGATCTGTTCCGGGCTGCCGAGCGATGGATGGGCACCCCAGAGCCATGCGGCACGAAACACACGCCCGATCACACTGGCGACCTTGAGGGTCGTCTTCTGGCTTTCGTTGAGCTGATCGATCCGGCTGAGGATCAGACTGTAGAGGCTGTTGGGCAGATCGAGCTGTTCGAGATCGGCGACATTATGCGGCACGACATTCCGGCTCTGCAGATAGTTGATCAACTCTTCGATATAGAACGGGTTTCCCTGGGTACGCGCAACAATCTGCGCCATGACGTCGGCGGGCCAATCAACCGGCATATTCAGGTGGATCAGCTTATTAATAATGAATTCAACCGCTTCGGCTTCGGCCAGTTCGCCAAGCTCGATCGTCGTACAATTCGGCAACCGGCCGGTCTGCGGTAGTTGGGTTTCATTTTCGGGGGGGCGGTAAGCCAGCACCACGACAACCGGCATGTCGAAAATCGCCTGACTGATCACCTCAAAGAGATCATGCGAAAGCGGATCGATCCAGTGAGCATCTTCCAGCACCAGCATGATCGGCATACTGCGCGCACGGTGCCGCAGGCATGCAACAAGCAGCGATTCGAGCGAGGCTTTACGCAACCGCGCGTCGAGCGTCCGGGTGAGCTCCGTATCGGGGATCGACAGATTTACCAGCACGCCGAGCAGCGGCAGACGCGGCAGTAACGATGGATCAACCAGGCTCAGCTGCTGTTCAAGGGTTCGGATCTGCTGTTCGGCAGGGTCGGCCGGATTGATGGCAAAGAAATCTTCCCAGATCCCTTCCCATACCAGGTAACTGTTGTTGGTGCCATACGACTGGCATTCGCCGCTGAGGACGGTGATCTGGCGTTCGCGCCCCATGCGCATGGCTTCACTCACCAGGCGCGATTTGCCCATGCCGGCCTCGGCCGTAATCGCAATCACCTGACCTTGATTGCCAAGTGCGCGATCGATGATCTGGTTGATCCGAGCCAGTTCGGCCGAACGCCCGACCATCGGCAAACCATAGTAGAGCGACTGCGGCGACATAGCCAGCCGGCCGCGCATACTGTTGAGTTGATAGACCGTCAGTGGTTCGCTGCGCCCCTTGACGAACAGCGGCGGCAGGGTCTCCCACACAAAGTTTTGCTGTGCGCGCTGCCAGGCGGCTTCGCTGACATACACTTTGCCGTCGGGGGCGGCCTGCATGAGGCGCGCTGCCATGTTGACCTCGTTGCCGAGCACGCCGTAGGTGATACGAGTTGCGCCACCATAAGCCCCACAATAGGTACGCCCCATGCTGATCCCGATCTGGATCGGGCTGATATAGGCCAGATCGGCAGGCAGCGAGCGCAGTTCAAGCGCCGCCATCATCGCCCGCATGGCATCATCTTCGTGGGCCACGGGGGCACCAAACGCACAGTAGAAGTAGCTCCCCTTGTCGCCGATCGTCAACTGCAAGAACGATCCTTCGTAGCGCTGAATGATCGCCTGTGTCCAGCGGATGTAGGCGTCGAGCCGCTCTTGCGCCGCACTGTCGCCGTCGTAGTCGATCCCGCCGAAGCTGACGAAAATGCACACCACCGGGCGCAGTTCGGCGAGAAACTGCTCCTGGCCGGCCTTCAAGCGCCCATAAACACTCGGCACAAGCCATGGGGCGAGTTGCTGCTCGCTGAGATGCCCTTCCGGCAACATGCCCCATAAGCGCTCGGCACTATTGCCACGAAAGTCGGCCACGACGGCGAAACGCGCGCCGGTGTCGTGATCTTCACGCCACTCGGCAACTGCCAGATCCGCACCAAGCGCCTCGACGACATCGAGCGTGGCGATCACTTCGCCCTTTTCGGCATGATGCTCGGCAGTAACCATGTGTTCGAGGGTTGATCCGGCCAGCACATCGATCAACTGGTACTGCGGATCGCCAACCACAAAGCGGCGAGCCGGCCCGACCGCCACGGCGCATTTGATCGCCAGCGATACCTGCGTACCGGCCGGGGTTGTGATAGCCGCAAAACGGTGCATGGCCTGCTGCATCGCCAGTGCGGCGACAACTGCCCGTGCGCCGTCATCGACATCAAACCAGCATGTCATGGCATCGCCGCTGAAGCCGATCACCGAGCCGCCCTGGCGTTCGAGTTCGATAATCAGATCGGTATAGATCAGGTTCAGCTGGCGTGACAGTTCATCGGCACCACGCTGCGAACCGAGCTCTTGCACCAACGCATTGGTCAGCGGTGTAAAACCGGAGATATCGACGAACAGCGCCGCACCGAACATTCGGTCGGGAAGTTCAATAGCATGTGCCAACGCCTGGCACCGGTCAACTGGAATATACCGGCTGAGAGTCTGGATGTTCATCGATACTCCGGCCGAATACGTATCATCGTCAACATTGTGGAATAGCGATAGTCTACCATGTTCTGGCGATCTCTGCGTCGGCATGCCGGGTGTACTATTGCCAGGTGCAAAACGATTGATCATTGGAGCCGCGCGCACCTTGCGCACATGCGGGCGAGCTGCCCGCGCTCCCAGCGATCAATCATTGTGCCCTTCGCTAGAGAGCCTGCCGTGGCGCTCAAGCTGCAACAGGGCGCGTTTGACTGCGATTCCGCCGCCATAGCCAATCAGCTTTCCATCGGCACCAATCAGGCGATGGCATGGAATAAGGATCGCCAGCCGGTTGCGACCATTGGCATGGCCAACGGCACGTGCAGCATGCGGTGCGCCAAGAGCTGACGCAATGGCCCGATAACTACTGGTACCACCATATGGTACCGCGGCAACAGCAGCCCAGACACGCTGCTGAAATGCGGTGCCGTAGCTATCGAGCGGCACGCTGAACTGTGTCAGTTGCCCGGCCAGATAGCATGCCAGTTCGTGGTGCAGTTGTTCGAGGTAGGGATGCTCACCAGGGATCACCGGCATGCCGCTGAGACGCTGCAGCATGGCGAGCTGCGCCGGCAGGCGTTGCGGATCGGCAAATTCGAGCATGCAGATCCCGCGATCCGACGCAGCAGCAACCAGCGACCCGAGTGGCGTGGCGAGCCGTGTGCTGCAGATCACCGCATGCGGCAGGTTGGTGGCAGGTGTCATCGGGCTAGTGGCTCCATGCATCAAAGAGCGGTTGTGGCGTATGGGCCGCAGGCGACACCCAGCGACCAAAACCAAGCAGTTGAAGGAAGAAGCGGTAGAGCGGGCGGATGGCGGTAAGCGGGGGGATGCGATGAAATTGGCAGTAACTCTCGGCAAATGCGCGGGCCCCGGCTGCATCGAGCAGATATTCAAGCATGATGAAATCCAACTCGCGCGGGCCAAGCACATACGCCTCGGTATCGTGGATCGCCGCGAGGTGGATGCCGGCGCAGAGAAACTGCGCCGGTGCCATGTCGGCCATGATATAGGTGGCTGTCTCGATTTCGGGCAACTGCGACGTCAACGCACGCATCTGGTCGAGCTCGGCATGCAGCATGGGATCGTTCTGGTAGAAACGACCAATCAACGCCTCGGCCGTTCCGATCAGGCGCGGGTAGAAGGTTGGCATGGCGAAGCGTCGCCGGCCAAGCGCATCACCATAGTAGTAGAAATAGCGGCTGTGCAACTCGGCAACCGTGCGGCCAAGATCGGCGATCAGATCGCGTGGCTGATATGCAAAACTGCGCGGTGCGATGCCGGGCAGATGATCGAGCAGCACATAGTGCTGCCCTTCGAGCAGCAGGCTACGGCGTACCTGTGGGATGCGCGTATGGGTCAGGCGTGCAAGGGTGTGGTTCAGCGCCGCAATCGGGATGACATTCGTCGGGTCAAGGGCGAACAGACGCCGGCAGCCAAACCAGAAGGGCTGTGCAAAGACCTCGATCTGCCGGTCGCGCCGTACAACGGCATGTTCACATTCGGTGGTGACAACCCAGAGCGCAGCCGGGCCATCGTGGATTCCGGACGGCTGTTCGACATGGATAATCGGATCGTTGAACAGCAGTTGCAAGTTCATGTACCCATCCATTGGAGGCGGTTTTGCCACGGGCAACATCGACCGTGATGCATACATCATAGCACGCCCAACCAACGCAGCCATCCTGACGTTCTGATCGATGCGGTGTGCTATCCGGCAAGCGCAATCAGCAGTATGCCGGCAAAGATGATGGCGGCCCCGATGGTACGCCGCATCCCGAACGGCTCGCCGAACAGCAGCCGGCCGGCGAGTGCGCCGACCACGACGCTGATTTCGCGGACAGCACCGGCATAGCTGACGGGTGCAAGGCGATACGCCGCCAGTACCAGCGCATAGGCCGCCAGCGAGAGGGTACCGATCAGTGCAGCACGCGGCAGGCGGCGGCGCATGGTATGGCGCATGGCTCCCAGGCCGTAGTGGCGTACGACAAATGGTGTCACCATTGCGGCGGTGAGCACGAAGATCAGTGCGGTATACGGCACGGCCGCCGCGATCTGTACTGCTGCGCCGTCGATTGCTGAGTAGATCGAAATACATACGGCAACTGCCAGCGGCAGCAGAATGCTCTGTTGATCGGGTACGGCTGCCGAATCTGCCATCCGCCGGCTGCCGACGATCACCAGCCCGCCGATGATGATCAACAGGCCGAGCAGCCCGGTGCTGCTCGGCATCTCGCCCAAAAACAGGATGGCCCACAATGCCAGCAGGGCCGGGGCAGCTCCGCGTGCAATCGGGTAGACGAGCGAGAAATCAGCGCTGCGATAGGCACGCGCCAGCAACAGGTAGTAGGTTGTTTCGGCCACGGCACTTGCCAGCGCCAGCGGCCAGATCGCATGCAGCGGCGGTAGTTCGATAATCAGGATCGGCACACTGATCACAGCACTCGCCACCAACGCCAACCAGATCGTCAGATAGCGCTCATCGGCCTGTTTCAGCAATACATTCCAGCCGGCGTGCAGCAGTGCGGCGGCAAGCAGCAGGGCAAGGGCAAAGAGTGGCATGCAACATCCAGCAAACAGGCAGATTCAGCCGGCAAACGAGATCTCATCGGCGGGTACCACGCTGATACTGTGGACACCAGCACCGAAGCCATCTTCGCCACCAAACCCATCGAGCACGAGATTGTAGTACTTGATGCTTTGTGGCGCCGGCATGAACGAGTTATCGTGGGTCGAATGACCATCGGCCACCAGGGTCACATCATAGCCGAGGCTCACGGCTCGCCGGCATGTCATCTCGATACAGGCATCGGTGGCGCATCCCGCCACTACCAGCGCCGTAACGCCAAGATCGCCAAGGAGATCCTGCAACGGGGTGTGATAGAAAGAGTCGGCATACTTCTTTCGCAGGAT
>CALLZL010000491.1 GCA_937859575.1 uncultured Chloroflexota bacterium | reverse complement strand
CCCCGACGAGGAGTGTGCCGCCCACAAGTGCCACCGCCGAACCAAATCGTGAGCCATTTGCCAATGCCGGCGGCTGCAGTGTCCCTGCATCGACCCACCCGCCGGCGGAAGAGTTGAAGATCGCGACGATGCCTATATTGGTACCACCAGTGTTGTTGAGAGGTGCGCCGACAGCGATCGTGCCGCCATCGATTGCGACCGCATAGCCGAACTGCCCCGTTGGGCCAGTTAGTTCCTCCTGCTCCGTCCAGCTGCCGCCGCTCTCGGTGAAGACATAGGCGCGGTTGCCAAGATATGCGCCGACGACGAGAGTATTGCCGTCGAGCGCCACAATCCAACCGAACAGGTCTCGATCGAGTGCACCGCCGGAGGCACCGGTCGCCAGGCGCTGCTCACGATTCCAGGTAGTGCTGTTGTGGCGGAACAGTGCCACCGAACCGGTCTGTTCGATTCCATTGCCGGTGTAAGGTGCCCCGATGGCGGCGAGATCACCATCAAGTGCGACGCTCCAGCCAAAGAAATGATCACCAATGGTATCGGAGCTAAGGCGCATCACTTCATCCCAACTGTCACCAACCTGTTCGAAGATATAAGCGGCACCGCGAGTGCTGCCGCTGTCGGCACCTGGTGCACCAGCGAGAATGCGCGTGCCGTCGATCGCCACGGCGGTACCGAAACGATCGCCGTCGGCACTATCGCTTGGGCGAATGGTTGCCGCAGGGTTCCAACTGGTGCCGTTGAAGTCGAACACATATATAGCACCGGGGCCGCCCGGGTTAGGTGCACCAACAACCAGGAGATCGCCGGCAACGGCGATCGCATTGCCGAATTGCTGTGCCGGGTTGGGCGGTGTGGCGATGAGGCGGTTGGGAAGTGCCTCCTGGGGAGTGAGTTGCTGCGTCGGTGGGCAGGGCAATGGCTGCCATTCCGAGCAGGAACGCAAGTAGTAGTCGAGCGATTGTCATGCTCATCCTCCTTGTGTCCTGTTGATCGGTTCTTGTGACAGCCAGTCATACCGCGTGAGGAAAGGAAACGATACGCAATCACGATAATGTTGGCACTATAAAATCTTCTGTCTCTATGTTGCGACGAAGCCGCAACATAGAGACAGAAGATCAAGAATGCCGGAGAACGGCGGCAATGATTGTCGTTTGCTACGCTCCGGGTGAAGGCTTCTACCGCTCTGCCGCTGCTAACTTCTCGGTATGGGCAGCGACGGCGAGACGAATCGCATCCTCCAGTGTCTCAGCCATATAGGCCTGGCCGCGGAAGACGGTGACGACGCGGCGCAGCTGGCTGATTGCGTTCTGCTCCGAGCGGATGAAGATCGGCTCGATATAGAAGACCTCGTTATCGATCAGCATAAGCGAAGTGTGCCCACGAATGACCTGATTACCCATGCGGTTCCACCACGAGATCTGCTGCGAAATCTCCGGATCCTGGTCGATGATGGCATCGGCCTGTTCCGGGCCGACAACATAGCGCCCTTTTGGCACCTGCAGCACCACCAGGCGCCCGTAGTCGTCACCATCCTGATAGGCAATCGGCACGGCACGTAGATTGCGTGCGCCCTCAGGAGTAAAGGCTGAGACGAGCGAGAACTGTGCCGGACGACTCGATGCCGGCAGCATGCCACCGGTCTCAAGCACAATTGGCTGTGGCTCGATCGAGAAGGTGATCGCTCGCCCGGCATCGATTACTGGTCCAAGCACCTCGTCGGCATCATCCCACATGTCCTCCATGTTGAAGAAATAGACTGGATCATCCATGTGATAGTAGATGTAGAGATCATCGAACTGCAGGTGAAACAGATGCATGGGGTAGGTCATCTGCTGGCGGATGGCTGTCGGCATCTGCGCACCATCGGTAAAGAGTCCGGGGTAGACACGCGACCACATCTCGATCACCGGCGAGTTACTGATCTTGTAGAGCTGTACCTGGCCGGTCTGGGCATTAATTGTGGCCTTGACCGAGTCTTCGACATAGTTGATACGCAGCGTATCAATACTTTCACGTGTCCGGCTGATCGACTTATCGCCGATGTAGCCGAATGCACTGTAGGGGTATCTATCACTGGTGGTCATGCCGTTTGCCATCCAATAGATCTGGCCGTCGGCGATTGTTGCATAGGTATTGGCATCGAAGTACAGGAACGGTGCGACGTGCTTCAGGCGGTCAAGCGGCTGCCGCTCATAGTGAACACGCGTCTCGTTTCCGATCAGAGAACTGAAAAGGATCTGGAAGAACTCACCACTCTTCCAGCCGAAGACGAGGCGCTTCAGGAGCGAGTCGACCGGTACACCGGTTGGGAGATCGAGCGGCAGGATGTTCTCAGCGCGCCCTTGTTCGGTTGGAAAGTCGAACTCGGCTAGATTGCGTACATTGCTCACCGCCATGCTACCTGCGCCTTCGCCATAGTAGATCTGCTGGTTCTGCACTGTCAATTGTGGCCAACGCGTCTGCACCGGAATCTCATACGATGAGAAGCGCGGTTCGCCCTCGGTATTGACTTCGGCGATCGGTGCCATCACCAACCCATGGCCGTGGGTGAAGAGCATGAAGCGCTGCCCCCACCAGGCGAGCCATGGTTGGGGCTCAAGGATCGGCAACTCGCGCACTGCACTGGCGAAAACGCGCATCTCGCCATCGAGATCGAAGCGCAGTGGATCGACATCGAGGAAGTCGTAGTAGGTGCGCAGCTTCTGCTGCTGCTTGAAGATCTCAAGTGTCGGCCCATAGATCATCGTCTCGCCGCCGGTCTGTATCACGCGGGTTGCATGTTGTGGGTCAACAAGGCGCTCGAGGTAACTGACATAGGTTGGCCAGAGCGGCGCATTGCGTACCGTCGGGCTGTTCAGCAACCGGTCGATATTCGGTAGTCGGTCATCGTCGCCACGCGGTATCAGATCGACCTCCTCGACCCGGTCGAGGCCATAGGCGGCGCGTGTCGCCTGGATATGCCGGTCGATAAACGGCAACTGCACAACCGGCTGATTGGGGGTCACCAGTGTTGCATCGCGTACTGCGACTGCACCGGCAAAGGCGAAGTCGGCCCCAAGGATCGCAAGGCAGGCGATGCCGGCGGTACGTGCGCGATCGTTCCATGCCGCTGAACCATTGTGTACCCCACGCCGCAATGTATGAAGCATAATCACCAGTGCGATGGTGATCAGGATCGCCGCGAGTGCAGTGAAGTTGATCTGGTTGAGGGTCGAGAAGAAGCCGACAACATCAACATACTCTGCACCGGTGAAGATGCTCGACTCATAGTTGTCTTTTACCAGCAGGTCGAATCGGCTGAGCCAGATGCCAATCGCCACAACGACGCCAAGGCTCACCAGTGCGCCCTGTGTGAAGGGTGTTGCTAGTATGCCGGCCCAGAATGCCAGCCGGCTGCCGCCGATATGTGCAACGCCGCGTTGTGCAACAGCGGTACAGGCGATCGCGGTGCCAAGTGCGGCAACCAACGCCCACACTAGTGTCTCCCAGATGATCCAGAGGGCAGGCAGCGTAAAGACATAGAAGCCGATGTCGATACCGAACACGGGATCAACCTGGCCAAACGGCATCGCACCCCATACCAGAAACTCCAGGTAGTATCCGGCGAGTAGATACCCAGCAAGCAGGCCGATCAGGCCAGCAGTACCGAGAAGCGCGTGCCGCAACTGGCGCGGAATGTTGTTCAGGAGCACCGGAATACCGATCGCGGCAACGAAGAGTATGAATGCGGTAGTAAAGAGAATCGCCATTGTTGTCAGGTTGATCGAGAAGATCTGGGCAAACCCCAGACTTTGTAAGAG
>CALLZL010000490.1 GCA_937859575.1 uncultured Chloroflexota bacterium | reverse complement strand
GCTGATGATTGAACAACCCATGGTGGCTTCGGTGATGCCCCAGGTTGCCAGCATCTCGCGCTGCCCTTCGTCGGTGGCGCCGCCGTGGCTGCCCATTGCGGGAAAGATAAATGGCCGGGCACCAACCCGCAGCAGTTCGGCAACCACCGCACCGACGACGGTCGCATAGCCATGAATGCCACGACTACCGGCACCGATTGCGATATAGGCACCACGGCGCAGTTGATCAAACATCCCGATCCGTGTGAGTTCGGCACGCACGGCGGCTGCTGGATCGGCAAGCGGTGCCGTTGGCACCGGCTGCCGGATGGTTGCGAGTTCGAGCGATTGCAGCATCGCGGTTCTCCCTTCAGGAAGTGGTGGGTGTCTGGCGGAAGGCAGTAAGCAGGGCAGCACACAGCAATGGTACGGCGGCAAAGATCAGCAGACCGATCTGATACTCGTCGAAGGCGCTCTGGAGTGCGGCAAGTGGCAGCGGTGCCAACGCTGATGCGGCGATCATCACCATGGCTGCCGGGCCCTGAATAGCCCCCAGCCCTTCGCGGCCATAGTAGTGTGCCCAGATCGCGCTACCAACCACCGATTGTGTTCCACCCGGGAAGCCAAGAACCACACAGTAGAGGATGGCAGCCGCGGGGGTGGCAATATACCAGCCGTAGAACGGCATTTGCAGCCCGAAGCGGCGGGCAAGTGAATGATGCACGGGGTTGTTCCTTATTGTTATCGAGCATAACCGGCTCGAAATTACCGGTAGTCGTGGCAGGCAGCTGCGAGGCGGGCTGCGTGTTGTGCCGTTGCAGCATTGCGGCCTGCTCAGTCGATGGATTTCCAGCGCACGGTACTATAGCGAAGTGCAGCAGTATTGATCTGTGCGCATGCCGGGAGCGTGCATCGTGTGCGCATGCGGGCGAGACACCCGCGATCCCAGCGATCAATCGTCTTGCACTTCGCTATAGTATAGTTGATCTTGTGCGGCGGCTTGACGATGGGCCCGGATACAACTAGAGTTGTGCCAGCAACGTATCACTGCCGGTTGCTGCCGGTGCAACCAGAGGAGCCGTACTATGGAATTACCTGAGACACGTGCCGCCCGGATTGCCGAACTGGCGCAGCTTCCTGCGCTGCTTGAGGCGCTGGTCGTGCCGCTGGCCGAAGCTCAGCTTGATGCACATGCCGCGCATGATCCATGGACCATCCGCCAGATTGTGCATCACCTGGCCGATTCGCATATGAACTCCTTCGTGCGTATGCGCCTGATGCTGACCGAAGAGCATCCGACCCTCAAGCCGTACAATCAGGATGCATGGTCGTTGCTTCCCGATGCACGCGCTCCGATCAGCGAATCGCTGGCATTGCTGCACGGCCTGCATGCCCGCTGGGCTGCGATGCTCAGCGGCCTGCCCGAGGCCGCCTGGGATCGTCCCGGTCATCACCCCGAGGCCGGCACCGTCACGATTGGCGGCATGCTCGAATCGTATGTGCGCCATGGCCACGAACATCTCGCACAGATTGGCCGCATTCTGAGTGCTACCGGCACGGTACGGCTGCCCGAGATTCCCTTCCCGCTGTACTGGGCAATCGCCCCCCAACGCTGGGAATATGCCGATGGGGTGCTGACGGCCACGGCTGGCGGGCAGACCGATCTGTTTATTGATCCGCAGGGGAGCGCGCCGAAGCTCAATGCGCCGCATCTGGTTGGCGAAGTGCATGGCGATTTCATGCTCAGTGCGCATGTGACGGTCGATTTTGCGGCTGATTTCGATGCCGGTGCGCTTATTGTGTGGGCCGGCGATCATGTCTGGGCGAAGCTCTGTTTCGAATATTCGCCGCAGCGCGAGCCGATGGTGGTTTCGGTTGTGACGCGTGGGATTTCGGATGATGCCAACGGCTTTACCATCGCACAGCATAGTATCTGGCTGCGGGTGTCGCGGATGGGTCGGGCACTGGCGTTTCACGCCTCGACCGATGGGCGGGCCTGGCAGATGATCCGCCATTTCGCCCTCGATCTCCCGCCGGGCGTCAGCCTCGGCCTGCTGGCACAATCGCCGAGTGGTAACGGCTGCCGGGTGCAATTCGCGCAGATCGTATTTGCTGCACAGCGTCTTGCAGCATTGCGTACAGGGGAATGAACGCCATGCCGGTTGGTTCGTTCGGCGAAGTTCTGCTTACGTTTCTGCGCCTTGGCCTGACCTCGTTCGGTGGGCCGGTAGCGCATCTGGGCTACTTCCGCAGCGAGATCGTCGAACGGCGCAAGTGGGTTGATGAAGCGACCTATGCTGATCTGGTGGTGCTCTGCCAGTTCTTGCCCGGCCCGGCCAGCAGCCAGGTCGGCATGGCACTGGGCATCACACGTGCCGGTTTACGTGGCGGGTTGGCAGCCTGGCTCGGCTTCACATTACCGTCGGCGCTCCTGATGTTGGCATGTGCCTATGGGGTTGCCGCACTGCCGACAGAAGCGGATCTCGGCTGGTTGCGCGGGCTGAAGATCGTTGCAGTGGCGGGCTCGGGCCGAGCGGGCTGGGGGGTGGGCCTCACGCCCCGCCCCCGGGCCCGGCGGGCGGCGGCCTGCTCCGGGTGGGCGGGGGCGTCCCCGCGCCGGGCCCGGGGGGCC
>CALLZL010000489.1 GCA_937859575.1 uncultured Chloroflexota bacterium | reverse complement strand
CCCGGTGCCATGACATAGAAGAGTAGCGCCGGAAGATCGGCGCCTACCACCACATACGCCGGTCGGAAATCGATCTGTTGCCAGATCTGTAACGCCAGCAACCCATGGCGCGCCTCATCGCGCCACAATCCGAGCGGCAGGGCATCGAGCCGATAGAGCCGCAGACCCAGCCCAACGAGCAGCAGGGCACCGAGAATCGCGATCTCGCTGCGCGAGATCGCTACGCGCCGCACATCCCAGGTAACCGGCATGACCATGATTAACAAAATCACTCCGGCCACCAGCAGCACAAACCCGCCGGGCACCAGTTCGGCACCCCGCAGCATACCAAGCCCCAATACCAGCAGCAGAACACCACCTGCACCGGCCGGCCACGGATACTGCCCGAGCCATCCGACCGCCGCATGCCACCATGCGATCATGTACGGCCAACCGACCAGCATTCCCAGCGGAAGCAATGGCCACCAGGGCCAGCCGGCAGTCGGCAGGTAGTAGCCGGCCAGTGTTGTGAAGAACAGTGCACTACCGGCCGGCACCCCGATCACAAGCGCGGCAAACACCTGCCACCGCTGCCTGCCACCTAGCCGACATACCAGCAGTGCACCAATCAGCGGCAAGCTGCCAAGGAAGAATAATCGCTCGAATGAAGGCATCCAATCAATACCAACAGCATATGCACTGAACTCGTGTAATGCCACCCCAAGCCGCCGCGAATCTGCGGCGGTGGTAAACCATGCAATGTCGAAGCGTAGCGCGGTGTCATCAACCGGGCGCGTTGGTACCAATATGTGATAGCGACGCCAATGCGACGCAACCGCAAATGGGCCAAACGAACGTTCGGCTACCTTGAGCGTCAGGGAGGCATCACCATCCGGGCGTGGCGATGCTATACGCAATGCGACTTGCGCCATACGGCCATCAAAGCCATGCAGAAACAATGCCGCTCGTCCGCTCGAC
Source organism: uncultured Chloroflexota bacterium (assembly GCA_937859575.1). Lineage (GTDB taxonomy): Bacteria > Chloroflexota > Chloroflexia > Chloroflexales > Roseiflexaceae > CALLZL01. The sequence goes on along the minus strand of CALLZL010000489.1, from coordinate 8,856 downwards.
CAGCGAAATGGCACATTATCGCTTCGTTCTAGGGCATGAAATCCAGCCAGGTGCCGGCCGGCGGCAGCATCATCGACGGCCAGCGAGACTGCTGGCGGACGCAGCCATGCACCGGCCAGCGCCATACCCATGACTGCCAGGATGATTGCCAATATTCGCCACTGCACCTGTATTACCTCGAATCGACCTTCATGCCGGTCGGATATGTTCCAAAAATTGCCACTTGCACAATCAGAACATACGTGCTATACTCTATCCATATGAACCACTAGAGTGTTGGTGGAGCATTTTCCCGACATTCCAACCTACTGGATCGGAAAGCGAGGGGCATTATGAGCACGAGTAAAACATTCCAGAAAGAGATCATATTTAATCGTGACACACACGATTTTGCCATGTACCTCGATGGTGAGCTTGTTGGCTTTGCACGTACCTACCGCGAAGCCGAAGTTGCCCTGGATCAGCTGGTCTTCGACCTGCTCAGTAGTGCATACTTTCGCGAAGCAGCCTGAGGTTGCAAGCGATACATGATCCCGTATGTTTCCACCTGGCGCAGCAGAGCTATTGCTGCGCCAGGTGATGTCGGATGATAAAATATCAGGTCATAATGCGTGTTCCATGCTCGGCCGCACGGTCGAGCAATGCCGCATGCAACAACCCCGGCTCTGGTGCAATCAACTGCACCACCAGGCCAGGGGTTTGTTCTACCAGTCGCCACATCAATTCCACTTTACTACGCATTCCGCCGGTCACATCAACTGCTCGTGATCCGGCAGCAGCACGCAACACCTCGGCGATATTTGAATGATCGATCTGTGGAATGCGAGTTGCATGCGGGTCAAGGTGCGGATCAGCCGTATAGACCCCCGACTCACCGACGAGTATGATGCGCCGAGGATGCAGATCAGGTGCTGCGACGATGGCCGTCAGGAGTTGCTCGGTCGAGATGATTGCCGAACCCTGGGTTGTATCGAATGCAACATCGCCATACACCACCGGTGTCAGGCCATGCGCCAGCGCCAGGCCAATCGGCGTTGTGTCCCACGCCTGCAAATGCCCGGCGCGGCTGCGTAGCGTTGTTGAAGGTTGCAGCGCAAGCGCCGGCACCCCGGCAGCCAGCAGCGTATCGACAACCATGCGGTTGAGCCGTTGGGCCGCAGCGGCCGTCTGCGCGAACCCCATCCAGTTGGCAGTAGGTTGCAGGCCACGATGCACGCCATAGCGATGGGCATAGGTGTGTCCAAACGAACCACTTCCGTGGCCAAGCACAATCCGCAACTGCGGCAGTTCCTGCTGGGCGGCATGCACTTCGGCGGCCAACCGGCGAATCACTGGCAGATCTGCAACTTCGGGTTGCGTCTTATCGGTAATCACCGAGCCGCCGAATTTAATAAGTGTCAGCATCACGAGCTACGGAACAGGGCGAGCAATACCAGCACCAGCAGGCCATAGAGTGCAATCGAAAGCGCCAGCGGTCGATCTTTGAGCACCAGTTCTTCCGGGCTGCCACCACCGCCCTGCTGGTGAATCAGGTAGAGATAGCGGAAGATCGCATAGATCACCAGCGGCACCGTCAACAGCATCACCGGGTATGGTTTATGCGGCAAGGTTGTAGCACTAAATGTGAAGAGCGTATAAGCCATGATTGTCGCAGCAGTCACCATCGACAGCATCTGATCGATCATAGGCAGTGAATACTCATCGAGGATGCGACGATGGTTGCCGGCCCCATCTTCGAGCAAGACGAGCTCGGCACGCCGCTTGCCGAGCCCCAGGAACAGGGCCAGCAACAACATGCAGATCAGCAACCAGGCGGTAATATTGATGTCGAGCACGATCGCCCCCGCGACGGCACGCAGCATAAAACCGGCAGCGATGGTAAAGATGTCGAGAATCACAATGTGCTTGAGCACATAGGTGTAGAGAATCCCTTGCACCAGCAGGTAGGTTGCGATGACCAGCAACAGGCCGATATCCGGCCCGTTCAGGCTATCGAGCAGATACGCACCGCCAAGTGCTGTAACCAGCAGCACGGCTGCCGCGATCAGCGCGATCCGTGGGCTGAGCCGGCCCGAGGCAAGCGGCCGGTTGCGTTTGTGCGGGTGCGCCCTATCTTTTTCAATATCGGCCAGATCGTTGATCAGATAGATCGAGCTAGCCGCCATCGAAAAGATAATAAATGCCCCACACACCAGCAACACCTGGTCGATCTGTGTCCACAGGCGCGCTTCCGAAAATGCAATCGCCCCGAAGATGAATGTATTCTTGATCCACTGCTTGGGTCGCATTGCACGTAGAAGCTCGGCAAATACCGCCATCCCACGCACATGCGCCTCAGGCACTGGTAACGAGTGTGCCATGCTGGCCCCTTAAACTGTATGCACTGCCGCGATACACCGGCGCGTCTATTCTAGCCAACCCCTTCTGGTGCGTCAAACGACCCTCGGCATAGCCCAGGTTTCTATGTTCTCCGTAGGGTCACGCGGCGGCGCACCCTGCCATTCTTCTATAGCGAAGTGCAGAATCATTGAACCATCCGAATCCTGGGAGTGCGGGCGAGACGCCCGCATGCGCGCAAGATGCGTGCGGTCCCAATAATCAACCATTCTGCACCTCGCTATAGAGATATATCACATCCAGCAAAAAAAGTTGAAAGATCAACCAACTTGTTTTAAGCTATCACAACCCGGCCATAGACGAGGAATGCACGCGGCTATGCATGAACTGCTGATTGCCACCACCAACCAGGGGAAACTACGTGAGTTCTCGGCAATATTTGCCGGATTACCACTGACGATCCACTCGCTGCGCGATCGCATGATCGACGATGATGTCGAAGAGACCGGCACCACCTTTGCCGAGAATGCGCGATTGAAAGCCGAATACTATGCCCGCCGCAGCGGAATCGTCGCCCTGGCCGACGACTCAGGGCTCGAAGTGGCTGCCCTTGGCGGCGAGCCGGGTGTCTATTCGGCACGCTATGCCGGTGCTGGTGCCACCGATGCTCAGCGTAATGCATTCCTGCTCGAAAAACTGCACGGCATCCCCTTTCATGCCCGCCTGGCGCGTTTCATCTGTGTGATTGCCGTTGCCACACCAGATGGAGCCGTCGCCTATGCCGAAGGGGTACTTCCGGGGGTCATCGAATTTGAGCCACGTGGTACCGGCGGCTTCGGGTATGATCCGCTCTTTTATCTGCTCGATGAACACGCCACACTGGCCGAGATCTCTGCCGACCGTAAAAATCAGATCAGCCATCGTGCACGAGCGGCACAGGCAGCCCGCAGTATCCTCGAACACTTAGCAACATCAGGAGAAATTCATGACGGTGAGCGTACCACAGCGTAGTGAGATACCTGCCGAACACACATGGGATGCCGGCGTCGTGTTTGAGTCGCATGCGGCATGGGAAGCAGCGTGTGATACGATCGTCGAACACCTGACACAGATGGCGGCCTATGCCGGGCAGATCACCACCTCGGCGGCGACCCTGCGTGAATATCTGCATGCCGCTGATGCGCTCTCGAATCTGATCGATCGGGTGCTCGTCTATACTCATCTGTTCTATGATGTTGATACGACAAATGCCGAAGCCGGTGCCCGTGCCGATCGCGCCAACAGCCTGTATGCACGGGTGCGTGCTACCCTCGCCTTCGCCGAACCTGAGATCCTTACCCTTGGCCGAGCCACCCTGGCACGCTGGTGTGCCGACGACCCGCAGCTTGCCGTCTATGCGCACTATTTCGATGATCTCGAACGCCGCCGTGCCTATGTTCGTTCGGCGGATGTTGAGGAGTTGCTGGGCCAGATCGTTGAACCATTTCGTAGTGCCGCCCGCATCCACGGCATTCTTACCGATGCCGATCTGCGGTTTGTGCCGGCAACCGATGGTGCCGGCAACAGCTACGAAATCACGCAAGGCACCATCAGTGCGCTGCTGACACATCCCGATCGCACGGTGCGCCGCACGGCCTGGGAAGAGTATGCCGATGCGCACCTGGCGGCGCGCCATACCATGGCGGCCTGCCTCGCCACCGGTGTCAAGCAGAATGTCTTGCTGGCCCGCACCCGCCGCTATCCATCGGCCATCGAGGCATCACTTGCCGCATCAAACATCCCGTTACCGGTATTCGATAACCTGATCGGCGTGTTTCGTGCCAACCTGCCGACATGGCATCGCTACTGGCGTATCCGACGCCGGGCGCTCGGTTACGACACATTGCACGGCTATGATATCAAAGCCCCACTCACGACAACCCAGACACACGTTCCATTTCATCAGGCAGTCGATTGGATCTGCCGTGGGATGCAGCCGCTTGGCGCGGAGTATGTTGCAACAATACGCGACGGTATGCTCGAACAACGTTGGGTTGATATCTACCCCAACCAGGGGAAACGCATGGGAGCCTATTCGAGTGGCGCACCCGGCACGCTGCCATATATCTTCATGAGCTATAACGACGATATCTTCAGCATGAGCACCCTGGCACACGAGATCGGTCACTCGATGCATTCCTACCTGACCTGGCAGCATCAACCCTTGATCTATACCGATTATTCGCTCTTTGTTGCCGAAGTGGCATCGAACTTCAACCAGGCGCTGGTGCGCGCCCATCTGCTCGATACCGCCTCCGATCCGGCCTTCCAGATCGAAGTGATCGAAGAAGCCATGGCAAATTTCCATCGCTACTTCTTCATCATGCCGATCCTGGCACGCTTCGAACGCGAGATCCACGAGCGTGTCGAGCGCGGGCAGGCACTGACTGCCGTGACATTGAATGAACTTATGACTGAACTGTTTGCCGAAGGGTATGGCGATGAAGTCGTGATCGATGCCGATCGTATGGGATCAACCTGGGCCCAGTTCTCAACCCATCTCTACGCAAATTTTTATGTCTATCAGTATGCGACCGGTATTTCGGCGGCGCATGCATTGGCCGAGCAGGTACTGACCGGTGAGGCAGCCGCAGCCGAACGCTATCTCAACTTTCTCAAGACCGGCGGCTCGCGCTACCCGCTTGATGCACTTGCCATCGCCGGCGTCGATATGCTGTCGCCGGAGCCGGTCGAACGAGCCTTCGCCACATTCGCTGCCCTTGTCGGTCGCCTCGAAACCCTCACCATGTGATGCCTCTCCGGGCGGGGTATGCAGCGCCCTCGGTTCGCATACCCTGCTCACACACCACATCCTAGCCATGGCCAAGATGCTCGAGAGTTGTCTGAAACAGATGCACCACGTGATCATCATCAAGCGCATAATAAATCAGGCGGCCGTCGCGGCGTGCCCGAACAATCCGCAGTTCGCGCAGCAGCCGTAACTGATGCGACACAGCCGACTCGCTCATGCCAAGCAACCACGCCAGATCGCCGACACAAAGCTCGGCCTGTGAAAGGGCATGAAGGATCCGTACCCGTGTCGGATCGGCAAGTGCGCGGAACGTTTCGGCCAGTTGGAGTGTCAGATGCTCATCAAGTGCATGGCTTCGTGCGCGTTGTACGGCAGCTGCATCGATCAACTGATGTGTTTCATCGGCCATGAACGTTCCTCATCTACGCATGCCCCGGCATTGTACCATGGTGCTGTCGGCGGAACGGTACAGCGTGGTATAATGCGCAGCAATATCAGCTTCAGGAGGCCTGGCATGACCGAACTGTCGGTCGTTATCGTCAACTACAACACCCGCGATATGCTTCGCGATTGTTTGCGCTCAATCGCGAACGGCGGCTCGCGGCGCAACCCGGCGATCTGGGTTGTCGATAACGCCTCACACGACGGCAGTGCTGCCATGGTTCGCGCGGAATTCCCGTATGTCACGTTGATCGAGAATCCCGAAAACCGTGGCTATGCGTATGCCAATAATCTTGCCTTACGCCGCCTGCTGGCCGACTCACAGGCACCTGCCTATAGCGTACTGCTCAACCCGGATACGATTGTCCCACCGGATGCACTCGACACCCTTGTTGATGCATTGGCGGCACGACCGGTTACCGGGGCGTGCGGGCCGAAGCTCCTGCTCGCCGACGGTTCACTGGATCTGGCATGTCGTCGCGCATTCCCAACCCCCGAAGTTTCGTTCTACCGCATGACGGGCCTGTCGCGGCTGTTTCCGCACCACCCACGCTTTGCCAGTTACAACATGACCTTTCTTGATCCGGATGTCGAAACCGAAGTTGATGCCGTAGTTGGGGCATGTATGCTGGTGCGAACCGCTGTTATACGTGAAGTTGGCCTGCTCGACGAAACCTATTTCATGTATGGCGAGGATCTCGACTGGGCGTATCGGATCAAACAGTACGGCTGGCAGATCCGCTATCTGCCGCAAGTGACGATACATCACTACAAACGCGCAGCCAGCAGCCAGCGGCCGATGCAATCGATACGGCATTTTTACGATGCCATGCGAATCTTCTATCGCAAACACTATGCGGCAACCACGCCGACGCTATTACACGTACTGATCGAGGCAGGAATCACGCTGAAAGAGTGGATCGGACTTGGCAGTAATCTCCTCCGTCCCGCCGCAGCGCGTCGCGTCGAGTAGTCGGGCGCGGCTGCGCCCCTGGATGGTGCGCGCCGCTCTGATGCTCACGCTGATGCTCTGTGATGCGCTGGCGATCAATCTGGCATTTATTGGTGTCTACCGCTGGCATCTGGCCGAAAGCCCGCTGCTCCAGGCGGCGCTCGATGCTGTGAGCCCGGCGACCATCACCAGTTCGCTCTTCACATTTAATCTGATCATGGCGGTAGCCTTTATCTCCAGTGGTCTTTACTGGCTGAGTCGGGGTGTTTCGCGTATCGACCAGGCTTTCAAGGTTATGGTTGCCGTCTCGCTCGGCACCTTCGCATTTCTGATTATCAACACCTTACTGCCGCAGTTTGGCCGCGATGCACTGCCGTTCGGCGAACGTATTCTGCTCTTTGGCTGGCTTGGTGCCGTGCTACTCGCCGTATGGCTGCGGCTCATCTACCGCCGGCTGATCGTCGCGCTGCGTGCCCATGGTATCGATACACGACGGGTGCTGATCGTCGGGGCACGCGAGCCGGGGCAGGCTGTCCTCGGTCGCATCCGAAACCTACCCGAACTCGGCTACCGCGTCCAGGGATTCCTCTCCGACAGTACACCGGTCGGTGAGCTCGTTGAAGGGCTGCCGGTGCTCGGGCGTACCATGTCGCTCGGGCGCGTCATTCGTGCCACCCGGGCCGATGAGGTGATCATTGCGCTTTCGGGGCGCACCTCGAACGAAGTATTCGACATGGTATCACTTGCCGAGGATGAATCGGTTGAGATCAAACTCTACCCGGATGCATTTCAGATGGTGACCAACAACGGCATCTCGATCGGTGATGTCAGTGGCTTACCGTTGATCAGCATCCGCAATGTTGCGCTCGACAACCCGATCAACCAGGGGCTCAAACGTATGCTCGACCTGACGGTCGCCAGTATTGTGCTGACTCTCTGCTCGCCGATCATGCTGCTGATTGCCGCCCTCATCCGGCTTGAGTCACGCGGGCCGGTCTTTTTCGTCCAACAGCGAGTCGGTCTCGATGGCCAGCCCTTCCCAACCCTCAAGTTCCGTACAATGCGTGTTGACGCACCCGATCTCGGCAACTGGACAACCAAAGATGATCCGCGGATCACCCGCCTCGGCAGCTTGTTGCGCCGCTATTCGATCGATGAACTGCCCCAGTTCATTAATGTCATCCGCGGCGAGATGAGTGTCGTCGGGCCGCGACCAGAACAGCCGCAGTGGGTTGAACGCTTTAGCCAGAGCATCCCGCGCTACATGCGGCGGCACAAGCAGAAGGCCGGTATCACCGGCTGGGCGCAGGTCAATGGCCTGCGCGGCGATACAAGCATCGAAGATCGAACCCGGTATGATCTGTACTATATCGAGAACTGGTCGCTGCTGTTCGATCTGAAGATCATTATCAAGACCATTATCGATATTCTGGTAGGTAGAAATATCGGATACTGACAAAGGATCAGCATGCCCGCGTTGCACGAATTGACGATTGCAGAAGCCCGTGCGCTACTCGATAGCGGTGATGTGACATCGGTCGAATTAACCCATGCGCTGCTTGATCGCATCACTGCGGTCGATGGCGTCGTTCAGGCATTTTTGACCATCGATAGGGAAGGTTCGCTGGCCCAGGCGCAGGCCGCCGATGCACGCCGCCATACCGGCCCTGCCGGCCTGCTCGATGGAATCCCACTCGGTATTAAGGATGTGATATCGACCCGCGGTATCCGCACGACATGCGGCTCGCGTATGCTGGCCGAGTATGTGCCGGTATTTGATGCGACTGCTATCGGGCGTCTGAAAAATGCCGGGGCGGTGCTGCTTGGCAAGCTTAACTGCGATGAGTTTGCCATGGGCTCGTCCACCGAACATAGCGCCTATGCTCCGACGCGTAACCCCTGGGATCTCGAGCGCGTGCCGGGCGGCTCAAGCGGCGGTTCGGCCGCAGCAGTTGCAGCCGGTACCGCACTCGGCACCCTTGGCACCGATACCGGCGGGGGCCTCCCCCCACCCGCCGCCCCTTTTGGCGGCACCCGCCTCCAACCAACCTATGGCCGCGTCTCGCGCTATGGCCTGGTGGCATTTGCGTCGTCGCTTGATCAGATCGGGCCACTGGCGCGTAGCGCACGCGATTGCGCAATGATTCTGGCGGCGATCGCCGGCCATGATCCACTCGACGGCACATCGGCTGCCGAACCGGTGCAGGATTATGTCGGTGCGCTGGATGGCGATCTGCGCGGGCTGAAGATCGGTGTGCCACGCGAATTCTTTGTCGAAGGCATGCAGCCGGCCGTAGAATCCGCCGTGCGTGAAGCGATCGCCGCGCTGCGCGAC
>CALLZL010000488.1 GCA_937859575.1 uncultured Chloroflexota bacterium | reverse complement strand
TCTATTCGGAGGTCAAGCGGATCTGGTGGGCGGTGCGCTGGGTGCAGTTTGCCCAGCCGTAAACCGAGCTTCGGCGGGTGTCTGGATATACTGCTGTCCGACCAGGTACAGCAGTATATCCGCGTCATTCAGCTATCAGCATCCCGTGATCTGTCGTCATGCTCGCCGCCGAATGTGGCGGTCAGCCCGGCAATCAGTTGCTCGCGTTCGATCGGCATCAATGCTGCTTCCGGATGTAACGGGATATAAAACCAGAGCGGCATTTCCCCTTTCTGAACAGTTTCGGCCGCATCATCCGCCTCTTGCTCGGCTCGCCCCCATTCCGAGATATTCAGTTTTTGGCGTCCTTCGACGACATCACGGGCAACCAGCCACGAAACAGGTGCAACCGAACTATACCAGGGCCAGGCCGTCTCGTTACTATGGCAGTCGGCACAGGCCCGCATGAACAACACCCGGGTCGTGGCACTATCCCAGGCCGGTTCAGCCAGAACCGGCGGATTGGTGTGATTGCGCCCGAATGGCAGCGCCTGGATGGCAAGCAGGCCAAACAGGAGGGTGATAAGCAGATTGGTAGCGATCCGCCGCGGCGATGCACGCCGGCTGGTTTTCAGGTGTGGTTGGAATACAGTCATGCCACTTCCTCTTTCCATAACCAGCATACCAGCACCCGAATATTCGTTGCAATACTATGCTGTCGGGCGTTCTGCTGCTGGATCTCTCACCTGACATGCGGTCAGCATACTCCACTACGATCCATATGCGATTGAAGATTCAGGGTAGGTAGGAGTGCAGATTCGCAACCATTCTCGCTGATACGGCAGAACCGGATATACTGACATCATGACGCATCGAGGAGCAAGGCATGAAAATCGTGATTCCGGGTGGCAGCGGGCAGGTTGGGACACTCCTGGCCCGTGCGTTCTCAGCTCGTGGGGATGAGGTGGTTGTACTCAGCAGGCAGCCGGCCAATGCGCCATGGCGCACTGTGGCCTGGGATGCAGTGACGGTTGGTTCATGGGCATCCGAATTTGAAGGTGCTGATGTTGTGATCAACCTTGCCGGTCGGAGTGTGAACTGTCGCTACACCGCCGAGAACCGCCGCCAGATCTTGGATTCGCGGGTCTATTCGACACAGGCAGTCGGCAAGGCGATTGCACAGGCTACCTGCCCGCCACGCATCTGGCTGCAGGCCAGCACGGCAACCATCTATGGCCATCGGTTTGAGGCAGTAAACGACGAAGCCGGCGGCCTGATCGATGACGATGCGCCCGGTGCTCCACCAAGCTGGCGTTTCAGTGTTACCGTCGCGAAGGCATGGGAAGAGGCGGCAATCGCGGCTGCAACACCACAAACCCGCAAAATTCTGCTGCGTTCGGCGATGATCATGAGCCCGGATCGAGATGGTATATTCGACACACTGCTGCGCCTGGTGCGCTTTGGCCTCGGCGGCCCGGCCGGCGACGGCCGTCAGTATGTTTCATGGCTTCAAGATCACGGTTTCGTGCGGGCCGTCGAATGGCTGATCAGCCGGAGTGATCTCGACGGGCCAGTAAATCTTGCTTCACCGAACCCGTTGCCATATCGGGCATTTATGCGGGCATTGCGTAGCGCCTGGGGGATTCCGATCGGCTTGCCGGCAACCCGTCTGATGGTCGAGATCGGCGCCTTTTTGCTCCGCACCGAGAGTGAGCTGGCGCTGAAGAGCCGGCGGGTTGTGCCGGGGCGGCTGCTCGCAAGCGGCTTCGCTTTCAACTGGCCGGAATGGCCTGCGGCAGCCCGTGATCTCTGCGATCGTTGGCGTGGCACAGGCAAATCTCGATTGTAGGCCAGGTTCCCTGTTCCCATCACCACACTCCTTCTGCCCGAGGCAGGTGTCTCCCCCTTTCTCTTTCCAGCATAAATCTAAATAATCTGTTATGTGAGCCATGGTATGTCTTAAGCAATCGTACATCCAGTATCGTCATGATACCTTTACCGGGTTCTCGTTCTTCATAGCAGTAGTACCGGTGCGGCACCAGGCGGCGATGCTGCTGCTGTTGCTGGGTATTGTTGTTTCGATTGGGTACACCCTAATCGAAGCGAATGGTTGTTGGCATACTGTGCAGCCGTAGATGCAACCGGGCGATACTACAATGATGCAATATTCCGGCAGTGCAATCGGTGGTGACGGAAGGCAAGTGAGAGAAGAACAATGAATCAGCCGTTTGAATCGTATATTCCCACAGATCGCGCACTGAAGGTGGAGCTGCGGCTTGATACGATCCTCTTGCTTGCACTACTTGCACTTATCTTTGGCATACGTGTGAGTAATCTGCACTATAACACGCTCTTTGTCGATGAAGCGATCTATGCCACCCTCGGGCGGTATGGTATCCCACATCTGATCGATCAGAATGTGCTCACCTGGATCTACGGTTCGCCGTTCTACCCGATTCTGATTGGGGCGATCAACTTCCTGGTTGGCGAGGTCGGCATCCGCGCTTTTAGTGCGTTGGCGAGCGGCGTTGCCGGCCTCCTCGTCTATCGTATGACGGCGCAGATCTTTCATGTTGAAGCGGCTCTCTGGGCGTTACTGATCTTCGGCATGAGCGCCGTGAGTATTAACCTCGGCCAGTTCGCCGTGCACGACTCACTCGCCGTGCCGCTATTGGCCGGTTCGTTGTATTGCCTTGTTCGCGCCAGCACAAGCAGCCCGGCTGCCGAACAGCGCTATCTGCTGGCGGCGGCGTTGTGGTTTGTGTTGGCAGCGCTCACCAAATACGCCGGTGCGCTCTATCTGCCGGCGCTCTGCAGTATGGCGCTGATCTTGTATCTGCGGCAAAAACGTAGCCTTCGGCCGCTGCTGAAGAGCTTCCTGATCCCGGCGTTGCTGCTCCCTGCTGTGTATGTCTGGATCAACTACGAAAGCCTGCGCAGCCTGTTTGCCGGAAGCTATGGGATCCGCAATGGTGAGCGGCTCGATATCCTGTGGGCAATCTGGGCAGAGATCGGGGTGATTACGCTGCTGGCGTTGGCTGGTATCGGGCGAATGATACGGCGTGCGATTAAGAGTCGGGCGCACACCTCCCCACGCCGGCTCGCCCTCTGGGCACTGATCGTAACATGTTTTCTGCTGATGCTCTTTGCGGCCCCGCTCTACCATCTGATCACCGGTAACCAGCACTCGGTGTGGAAACATACAGCCTACACACTACTGTTTCTGACACCGTTTGCCGGGCATCTGTGTGCCGTTGTTGTGGCGCGTGTCCGTATGTGGTCGGGGGCGTCGCTGCCGGGAATCCGGATTATCGGCGCGCTACTGGGCATCGCGATCGTGCTGTTTAGCCTGAACACAAGTCTCGAACGCAACTGGGGCTTTCAGCACAGCTGGCCGAATGCCGCAGGGGTTGTCACTTATCTGCGTAACGAAGGGTTGGGGCGTCAGCAGCGCCTGCTGGCCGAAGGGGCGCAGATCTACGACTACTACCTGCCGCTTGAATCACGCCCTGATGCCATTAACGACACATGGTACTTCAGCTATGGTGGGCTCGAAGGTATCGATGCCATGCGTGCCGCCCTGAACGACCACTGGTTTGATTATGTGGTCTTCGACGGTTACTACACACCGGCGGTTGGCGACCAACTTGCACCGACCCCACAAGCGGGCGGTTATCGCCCGGGGGAAGAAGAAACCCAGTTTCTCTCGGCGGGTGATTAGATCCATATTTGCGTGTATTTGG
>CALLZL010000487.1 GCA_937859575.1 uncultured Chloroflexota bacterium | reverse complement strand
CCAGCCCGATCCATGTGCCGATGGGTGTGCGCTGCTCGAAGGCGCCCTCGACGAAAACCCACCCGCGTTGCTGGGGGCTTCGGATTATCTGCGGGTCGACGACGACGGTCAGACGCGGCGTGTGATACGCCCCGGTTTCGATGCCGCGATCGATGAAGTGGTACGCGCCAATCGCGATGCCCAAAGCTGGATCGCAGCCCTCGAACCGCAGGAACAAGAACGTACCGGCATCAAATCACTGCGCGTTGATTTCAATAAAGTATTTGGCTACTATATCGAAGTGCCGCGCAGCTACGCCGATCGCGTTCCCGCTGATTACATCCGCAAGCAAACCCTCACCAACGGCGAACGCTATATTACCGAACAGCTCAAACAGTACGAAGAGATCGTGCTGCGTGCCCGCGAACGTCTCGTCGAACTCGAACGTCAGGCCTTCGCACGCATCGCTGCCGATGTGGCAAACCACGGCCGCCGCCTGCTCGCCACCGCCCGTCTGCTCGCTGAAATCGATGTGTATGCCGCACTCGCCGAAGCCGCCATGCGCGGCCGTTATGTGTGCCCCAGCCTGCATCCCGATACCCGGCTGCGGATCACGGCCGGCCGCCATCCGGTCGTCGAACGAACCCTCGACGACGCCTTCATTCCCAATAGTATCAACCTCGACACCGATACCGAACAGATCCTGGTTATCACTGGTGCCAATATGACCGGCAAATCAACGGTGATGCGCCAGGTTGCCCTGATCGTACTGCTGGCACAGATCGGCTCATTTGTGCCGGCCGATGCCGCCGAGATCGGTATCGTCGATCGTATCTTCACACGGATCGGTGCGCAGGACGATATCGCAACCGGGCAATCGACATTTATGGTCGAGATGACCGAGACTGCCGCGATTCTGGCTCAGGGCACACGCCGTAGCCTGATCATCCTCGATGAGGTTGGGCGCGGCACCAGCACCTATGATGGTATGGCGATCGCACGAGCACTGATCGAATATCTGCATAGTGAGCCACACCTTGGCTGCCGCACACTCTTTGCAACGCACTACCACGAACTGACAACCCTCGAAACGGTGCTGCCGCGTGTCCACAACTACCACATGGCGGCTGTCGAACAACAGGGTCAGGTGGTGTTTCTGCACGAGTTGCGCCCCGGAAGTGCCGATCGCTCCTATGGTATCCATGTCGCGGCTCTGGCCGGCATTCCACGCAGTGTCATCCGCCGCGCCGCTAATCTGCTGGCCGAACTCGAACGCAATGCCGCGCCGACGGTAACCCCCAATGCCGAAACCGCCGCACCTGCCGATCAG
>CALLZL010000486.1 GCA_937859575.1 uncultured Chloroflexota bacterium | reverse complement strand
GCCTTTCAAGAATTCACCACCGCGTTTTTGCTGGTTGGGCGGGATGGTGGTCCGCTCAAATCGGCATTGCTCTATTCACCATTCCTCTATCAAAATGCATTCCAGTTCCTCCGGATGGGCAAGGCATCGGCGCTAGCCTGGCTCTTGTTTGTCGTGGTCGTCATCGCCACCATGCTGCTGTTCCGTTCATCAGCACGCTGGGTATACTACGGAGGTGAGAAATGACGGCACTTGACAACCCGGCGACCATTGCGACGCCAACCACCCGGCGGCGGCGCAGGCTCACCAGCACACAGATCGGGTTTGCAATTCTCAAGTATAGTGTCTTGATCATCCTGACGGCGACCTGGTTCTTCCCGTTCTACTGGATGTTCTCGTCGGCTCTCAAGAATGATCCGCAGGTCTATACCATCCCACCGGTACTCTTTCCATCGCCACTCTTCTGGGAGAACTTCCCAAATGCGTGGGGTAAGAATAATTTCAACCTGTTTGCCTTCAACTCAGTCTTCCTGTATGCGTTACCAGCGACCCTGCTGACGGTCATTTCGTCGGGTGTGGTGGCCTATGGTTTCTCGCGCATCAAATGGCCGGGGCGCGATCTGCTGTTCTATATCTGCCTGATCACGATCATGCTGCCATGGCAGGTGACGATGGTGCCGCTGTTTATCACCTTCAAGAACCTCGGCTGGCTCAATAGTTACCTACCGCTGGTGATCCCCAATCTGTTCGGCAATGCGTTTTTTATCTTCCTGTTGCGCCAGTTCTTCCTGACCTTGCCGGAGGAGCTTTCGGATGCGGCGCGCATCGACGGTGCCAGCGAGTTCGGCATCATGCTGCGCATCATCCTGCCGCTAACGATCCCGGCACTGGCGGTTGTGGCGCTCTTCCGCTTCCTTGGGGCGTGGAACGACTTTCTCGGCCCGCTGATCTACCTCAACAAGGAGGAGCTGTACCCCTTAGCGCTGGGGATCAACCGTCTGCGTAGTAATATCAGTGCGACAGGCACCAATGAACTGGCCTACCCATACTTGATGGCGGTCAGTACGATCGTTGTGTCGCCGATTCTGCTGCTCTTCTTCTTTGCCCAACGTACCTTTATTGAAGGAATCTCGGTGACGGGTATTAAAGGGTGAGCGAGGCCGGCTATGCGTGTGCGTCTGCTTGTGCTACTGCTTGGTGTTGCATGTGCCACACCGCCGGAAGCTCTGCCGCCCGCGACAGTGGATGTGGCTGTGCAGTTTACCCCCCTGGCGATCCAGGCCGGCTGCGAAGGGCGGTTTGTTGCGCATTCGGCAGGCATCGCCGATGGGGTGCGAGCACGCGAGATCCGCACCTATGCCAGTAACGGCAGTGGCCTGGCTGTGGGGGATCTTGATGGCGATGGCGACCTGGATCTGGTGTTTGCCAGTATCGATCGCGAGGCGCGGATTCTGTGGAACGAAGGTAATCTGCAGTTCCGCAGCGAGTCGCTGGAGGCATCATTTACCCGGGCTGTTGCGCTCATTGATGTGGATGGTGATGGACGTCTCGACATAAGCTTTACCCATCGCGGCGCATCTCCACCCTCGGTGTGGCGCAATACCCGAGGGGCTGATAACCAGCCGTACTTTGTCGCATTCGAACTCCCTGGCGTGACGCATGCCGCCTATGCGATGGCCTGGGCCGACCTGAGCGGTAACGAGGCGCTTGATCTGGTGACAGCCGCCTACGATGCGGAGTTGCGTAACCACGGAGTGGCCGCCGACGCGATCCGTGCCATTGGTGGTGTGGTGATCTACGAGCAACAAGATGGGCGTTTTGTGGCGCAGCAACTCGCCGATCGAGCCGAAGCACTGGCGATCGGGCTGGTCGATGTCGATGGCGATGGCCGGCGTGATATCTGGGTGGCAAACGATTTTGCCCTGCGCGATGCTTTCTGGTCGAATCAGGATGGTGGCTGGCAGCCGATCGAGCCGTTTGCCCAGACATCACATAGTACGATGAGTATCGATTGGGGCGATATCGGCAATGATGGCCGTATGGCGCTGCTGACGACCGATATGAACCCTGGTGCATTGGCACCTTCGGTGCTGGCGGCCTGGCTGCCGGTGATCAGCCGGCTCGAAGAGAAGCACGGCCCGAATGATCCACAGATCATGGCTAATGTGTTGCAGATCGGTGGCGCTGGTAGCTGGCGCAACGAGGCAGCGCAGCGCGGGGTTGATGCAACGGGTTGGAGTTGGGCTGGTCGTTTTGGTGATCTCGACAACGACGGCATGCTGGATCTGTATGTGGTGAACGGCATGATTGCCGAGAATCTCTTCAGCCATCTGCCCCATGGCGAACTGGTCGAAACCAACCGCGCCTTCCGCAATCGTGGTGATGGTACCTTCACCCCCGCGCCCGAATGGCAACTCGGCACAACCGCCAGTGGTCGTGGCATGATCCTTGCCGACCTTGATGGTGATGGCGATCTTGATATCGTGGTCAATAACCTGCGCAGTGCGGCACAGATCTTCGAAAACCGGCTGTGCGGCGGCAACGGCCTGGCAGTTGATGTCGGCTGGGGAGGTACCCCCAATACCCATGCGATCGGTACCCAGCTCGAACTACACACCAGCGCGGGGGTGCTACGCCGCGAGATCCGTGTGGCTGCCGGATACCTGAGCAGCGATGCACCGTGGGTGCATTTCGGTGTTCCGGATGGTGCCACAATCGAGCGGCTCGATATTATCTTCCCCGATGGGTTACTGGCGCGTGTGCTGGCACCACCACCGCACACACATATCGAGGTACGGCGATGACA